>JAGBDG010000259.1 GCA_017937625.1 Muribaculaceae bacterium
ACAACATCGTCCTCGCCTCTTTCGAGAAATGCCTCGCCGACCGCCGCAGCCAGGCTGTGAACTTCAAGCACATCGAGCAGGAAAGCAACCGCCTCAAAGGCACAGCCGTCCTCTGGCAGCGCACCGGCAAGGAAGTCGTCAGGATCAACCCTATGCTTCCGGCTATGACTGTCGGCGAAATCGACGCCTCTTTCGACCTTCCCTTCACGCGCCTGCCGCATCCGCGCTACAACGGCAAGACCATCCCCGCCTACGAGATGATACGCCACTCTGTCAACCTACACCGCGGCTGCTTCGGAGGATGCGCTTTCTGCACCATCTCCGCCCATCAGGGCAAGTTCATAGCCTCACGCTCGAAAGAATCCGTCATGCGCGAAGTCCGTCAGATCACACGCATGCCCGACTTCAAGGGCTATATCAGCGACCTCGGAGGTCCGTCGGCAAACATGTACGCCATGGGCGGACGCGACAAAGGCAAATGCGCCAAATGCCTCCGCCCATCGTGTCTCCATCCGTCGCCCTGCCCCAACCTCAACACCGACCACGCGCCGCTCCTTGCCATCTACCACGCCGTCGACGCGCTTCCGGAGGTCAAGAAGTCATTCATCGGCAGCGGCGTGCGTTATGACCTGTCGATGCACCGCACGGGCGACGAAAAAACAGACCGCACCAACGAGCGCTACAACCGCGAGCTCATCACCGACCACGTGTCCGGACGTCTGAAAGTCGCGCCGGAGCATACGTCCGACTCCGTCCTGCGCCTCATGCGCAAGCCTCCGTTCGAGCTCTTCGGCAAGTTCAACGCACTTTTCGAGCGCGAGAACCAGCGCGCAGGTCTGCGCCAGCAGCTCATACCGTACTTCATATCGTCGCATCCCGGGTGCACCGTCGAGGACATGGCAGAGCTTGCCGTCGAGACCAAGAAGCTCAACTTCCACCTCGAGCAGGTGCAGGACTTCACGCCGACACCCATGACCCTCGCCACAGAGATATATTACACCGGCATCCATCCCTACACCGGCGAGGAAGTGTATGCTGCGGTCGACGCCGACGAAAAGCTCAGGCAGCGCATGTTCTTCTTCTGGTACGACCCTGAATACCGCCGGCAGATTACCGCCGAGCTGCACCGTATAGGGCGTCCGGACCTCATATCGAAACTCTTCGGCAGCAAGCCGCCCCACCGTCAGCAACGGCACGACAAATACTCAAAACCATCCTCGTCCGACAAAAACACAAAAGGAAGAAAACATTAAGGAACTATTTTGCGTGTAGAGTGTTTAATATTCATAAAACATATTAACATTCAACTAAAAGAAACGCATTATGAAATCTTTAAATGTGAACTTCATCGGACAGTCACGCTTCTGGTGGCTGATTCTTATTGTCGGCATCCTTCTGGTGCTTGGCGGTTTTGCATACTGGTTCTGGCCCGAGGCAGGCTATGCCGTTGCCTCACAGATTTTCGGATGGCTCCTCATCCTCGCCGGCATCGTTCAGCTCTGTGTGGCAGCCGGTCCTGACCACGCAAAAGGATGGGGTTGGTGGATAGCCGGCGGCGTCATCGACATCTTCGTCGGATTCATGCTCGTCCGCAGCGTCATCCTCTCCGAAATGGTGCTCCCCTACTTCCTCGCCATCATCTTCCTGTTCTGGGGCATCGAGGCATTCGTCAACGCCGGAGCCGGACGTCATGCCAAATACTGGTGGCTCGGAATCATCAACGGCATTCTCCTCTGCCTCATCGGTTTCTTCTTCCTCGAGGCTGGATGGGTCAGCAACATGATGATGGTTTCGTTCCTCACCTCAATCGCTTTCATCTACTGGGGATTCACAATCTCAATAGCAGCCTACGACATGAAACCCGTAGGAGGCAAATAACAGGCAATTCATATTCCTGACCTGTGATTCACCGCCGCCACCTCGTGTGGCGGCTTTTCATAACTTTCTAAATACACCTACACTATGGCACTTATCAAAACTGACGAAACAAGAGAACTTGCTGATCTCAAGAAAGTGGAAGACCTTATCAAACGTCGCGAACGCCGCGAGCGCATCCACCATATCATCATCGCCGCACTCGGCGCGCTGCTCGTGACATCCGTCTTCACCGGACACGTCTGCCGTCACAAAAAATGAGATAATCATAGGAGTCCCGCGGACTTCTGATTCTAACATTCGGATATTCTTCATATCTTTGCGTCACAAATGACACAGACATGAAGAATATCTTTTTTATTGCCGCATCGGCACTTTTAATCGCATTCTCCTCCCATGCGCGGACCGACAGGGACATTACCTACTATGACGGCAAAGACCCGTACGCCATCGAGCGCTGCAAGCTCGACATCTCCGCTCCCGACACAGCCTCAAACGCGCCCGTCGTAGTATGGTTCCACGGCGGAGGTCTTACCGGAGGCAAAAAGCACATCCCCGCACGGCTTGCCGATGCAGGATATATAGTCATCGCGCCCAACTACCGGCTCATGCCGTCGGTACCCATCGACTCGTGCATCGACGACGCGGCACGCGCCGTTGCATGGGCTTTCGCCAATGCCGAACGGCTCGGCGGCTCTCCCCGCAAGATTTTCGTCGCCGGACATTCCGCCGGAGGCTATCTGACGGCAATGATAGGTCTCGACAGGTCGTGGCTGCGCAAGTACGGCGTAGAAGCGGATTCCATAGCCGCCCTTATTCCATACAGCGGACAGATGATAACCCACTTCGCCCATCGCGACAGCCAGGGCATCCCGGCACTCCAGGCGACAGTCGACCGCTACGCTCCGCTCTATCACGTCCGCGCCGACGCCCCGCCGTTCATCATGATTACCGGCGACCCCGAGGAAGAACTCTACGGGCGATATGAGGAAAACGCCTACATGTGGCGCATGATGCGCCTCACCGGGCACCCCGACACGGAGATCTACCGCCTCGACGGCTACAACCACGGCGACATGGCTCAGCCCGCCCACCACATCCTCCGCAAGACCGTCCGGCGCATAGCCCCTACCACACGGTAACTTTTCCGAAAAATCATCGCCGTTTATTGCGGTATCAGATAAAAATTGTAAATTTGCATCGCTTTTACGGTATCTCCGTTCGCAAGAGTGCGGCTTCGGCTTAGCCGGGAGATTTAATAGGGAACACGGTGAGAATCCGTGACAGTACCCGCTGCTGTAAGTTCCTCAGCACGTTTGCCGGATATTAGTCATTGCCCATCGGGTGAGAAGGCTCGGCAAACTGGAACAAGTCAGAAGACCTGCCATAAAAGAATTCTGCAATGCCTGCGGGAACATAGGCGTAGCGATATCTCGTCCGGAAATCATCCGTTTTAGTTTCGTAGATATTGATGTCCCGTCCGCATTGCCGAATGTGAACGGGACAATTCATTTTATCAACCCAAACAATAAACCGATGAAAAAATCTACCCTATTCATTTTCGCCCTTATGGGCGCATGCGTAGCCAGCGCACAGAACACCGTCCTCGACCTCACCAAGGCTCAGACCAATCTCGAGTTCGACGCCGATAACGGCGCATGGACCGAGACATACAACGAAGACGTCACGACGCTCGAAAGCCAGTGCTTCTCATTCGTCAAAGGCGCGATGACAGAATATAAGACCTGGTGGGGATTCACCGCGTCCAACTCCGCCGACAACGCCTACCGTGAAGACTTCATCACCTACCAGTTCAGCAATATGGCAAAAGGCGGCATAGCCCTCAACGAGGACGGCACCGTCAAGACCGACGAGTTCGGCGCGCCCGTAGTCGACGCCGCAGTCCCCTACCTCGTGGCTTACTATAGCCCCTGGATGGGCAAACGCCCCCTTGATCTGACATTCAACGACGGTCAGGAGTACGAGGCGGTAGAGACTTACATCAACCTCAACAGCTATGCATATTATGGTATAGTCGACGGACTCGCTCCCGGACGTGCCTTCACCGACGGCGACAAGCTCACCCTCACCATCCACGGCGTCGCCAAAGACGAGACCGAAAAGACCGTCGACGTAGAACTTGCTTCCTACGAGAACGGCAACCTCACCATAACCCGCGGCTGGCGTCGCATCGACCTCTCTGCCCTCGGTGCCGTCAACGAGATTTATTTCACCATGAGTTCCACTGACACTGGCGTTTACGGTGACAACACACCCGAATATTTCTGCATGGACAAGCTCACAGTCAAGCCCATTGCTTCTACCGGCGTCGAGAGCCTCATGCAGAACAGAAACATCCGCTATGACAAGGCGTCGCAGACAGTGACAGCCGAAGGATTCGCCACTGTCTTCGACACTATGGGCAACCGCCTCATGACCTCCGAAAACGGTTCATTCAGCATCGCGGGACTGACCGCCGGAGTCTATATCGTACGCTGCGGCAACAGCAGCCTAAAGATAGCAAGATAACACACACTTTTCATCTGCCGCGGCATCGGTCGATTGCGATAAATCAGCCGATGCCGCTTTTACCGCTTATTCCCTGATATTGCTATAGATACACCGACCCTCAAATTTTTCTTGAAATTTTTCGCAAAAAACTCTCAAAAAAATTTGCACAGCATAAAAAATCAGCGTAACTTTGCACCGCAATTCAGAAATGAAGCGCACAGAACTGACTCCGTAGCTCAGTTGGTAGAGCAGCTGACTCTTAATCAGCGGGTCGAGAGTTCGAGCCTCTCCGGGGTCACAAAGAATAAGCCGGATTGCTTTTCGAGCAATCTGGCTTGTTTTTTGTTCATACTGGCACCATTCTGAATATGCGTAATCCGACATCACCACACTCGACCAAAATAAAACGATCCACGCTTTGGTGGTCAGGATAATGTCATCAACTTCGTTATGCACAAATACGAGTGGGGCGGTTACACCAAACTTACTGCAAAAGGGACAACCCTCAACATCGACAGCGGAGATGGCATATTGTAAATAATCTCAATTAGTTTCGGACTGGGCATATTGAAGCTAAAAAAGTAGCAAAGTTTCATGCATTATGGGTAACTTTGCGGTGAAATTAGAATTTTGACATTATGATATTACAATTCGGTGTTTTATTTGCATTTCTTGTTGCCGGCGAGCTGCTGGTAAGATTCACCGGTATCCCTGTTCCTTCAAGCATCATCGGCATGGTGCTTCTGTGCGCGTCACTCAAATTAGGTATAGTTAAACTTGAATGGGTGGATAGACTGTCCGGTTTCCTTGTCCATAATCTCGGCTTCTTTTTCGTGCCCGCCGGTATCGGACTCATGAACTGCCTCGGGCTTATTGCCGACCAGTGGGTGCCTATTGTCTGCGCAACGGTCATAAGCACAGTCATAATCATTGCAGTGACAGGCTGGGTTCACCAGCTCACGCGCTCCGCTTCCTCCAAGTTGGCTCATAAAATCGCGAAGGAGGGTGAATAATGGATTTCCTGCAAAACAAATTTTTCCTCATAGCCCTCACTTTCGGCTTCTATCTCGCGGCGCAGCTCCTTCAGCGCCGCACCGGCATCAAGTTGCTCAATCCTATTCTGATTGCCATTGCCGGAATGATTTCTTTTCTGCTGCTGTTCGATATCGACTACGACACCTACAAGCAGGGCGGCGATTACATCGACTTCTGGCTCAAGCCTGCGGTGGTTGCGCTCGGCGTTCCTCTCTACAAGCAGCTCTCGGCAATAAAGCGGCAGCTCCTCCCGCTTCTGCTGTCCGAGCTTGCCGGATGCGTGGCGGGGATTGTGAGCGTGGTGCTTCTTGCCGAAATCTTCGGCGCCACTCGCGAGGTGGTCATTTCTCTTGCCCCAAAGGCTGTCACGACGCCCATCGCCATGGAAATATCAAGCGCCATGGGAGGTATTGCCCCTCTGACGGCTGCCGTGGTTGTCGCCACCGGAATTTTTGGCGGCATGACCGGTTTCAGAATCGTAAAGATGAGCCATATTCATTCTCCCATTGCCGAAGGGTTATCAATAGGTACCGCGGCTCATGCCGTAGGCACTTCCGCCGCCATGGAACGCAGCGAACGCTACGGTGCCTTTTCGTCCATCGGTCTGACGCTCAACGGTCTCTTCACCGCTCTCCTGGCTCCCATGATTCTTGATCTTCTCGGATATTCAGTATAAGAGAGTGTTTCATCATATCTGATAAACACCTCTAAGAAAAAAATCCGGAGTATGTCAAGTAAAATGTATTCTTGATTACTTTGCATACATAAACCCGAGGAATGTCATGATTAGGTAATATAAGTTGTCGCGTTGATTCCTTATCTTTTCATGCCACTCGTTCATCATTCTTGGAAGTATCATATTTATTATCTAAATTTGTAGCATATTTCAATTCAATCGTCTACGTTTTTGAATCTTATTCACAGCATAATACCATGAGAAATTTGCGTCTGGAACTACTATTATGTATGGCTGTCTGCTTCGGAATGAACGCCGCTGCCGTCGATTATATCGTAAAGGGAACTGCCGAAGGACATGACGGCACCACGGTCTATCTTCGCGACTATAACGACAGATGCATGATTGACTCTGCCATCATTGTCAACGGACATTTTGAGATAAAGGGAAAATATGGACGTGACGCTTATGTCAGAGTAGAGTTCGAAAGAGAATACGCAAACATAGTCCTGTCCGACGGCATTACGGAAATTGATTTTGCCTCGCACGGTCCGAAAAACGGAAGTACGGCGAACCAGACGCTGAACGATTACACCGAATATGAGACTTCATTCTTCAAAGCATATAGTGATTCTGTTGAGGCGATGAAACTCCGGTATCCTGACAAAAATGATTTTCTCAGAGAAGTTAAGGCTTGTGGCGACAGGAATCGTTCACTTTATCGCGCAAAAATAGATTCTATATTTAACAACAATCTGGACAACGGCGTGTGCGAGGTTCTTTTAATGGAGTACAATCATCTCCTTACACCGGATGAATGGGAAAAACTATATGCCACATTTACTGACAGAATCAGAAACTTAAAGAGTACAGAGGAGTACAACAGGAAATTTATGTCGATGAAACGCACAGCAGTAGGACAACCTTTCATCGATATCAAAGGCAAGGATATGCAAGGCAATCCTGCCAGTCTTTCCGACTATGTAGGACACGGCAAATATGTTCTCGTCGATTTCTGGGCAAGCTGGTGCGGTCCGTGCATACAGGAAGCTACCGAGACTATCATGCCTCTCTATGAAAAATACAAAAACGACGACCGCCTTGTCATCCTCAGTGTCGCGACGTGGGATAAATTTGAAAACTCAACGAAAGCTATAGCCAAGCACGGTTATCAGTGGTCTCAGCTACTCGACACAGGCATGAAGCCGATGGAAGAATACGGTTTTGACGGTATCCCGCAGATTATGCTTTTCGGACCGGACGGCACCATACTTCAACGGGACCTCCGCGGGGTATCTATCACCAATTCTGTAGAAGAAGCTTTAAAGCCCGAAAACAGATAGTTCGCAGGCTTCCTGAATTTTCGGAAGAAACATATTCTTGCTAACTTTGCGGACATAAACCCGGAATCACATTATGGCATCAGAAGTCATACCTTTGTCCTCCAAACCGAGATTTGAGATACTTGACGGACTTCGCGGCGTTGCCGCCATGATAGTCGTGGCGTTCCATCTTTTCGAGACTTATTCCGCAGGACCGCGCGAGCAGATTCTCAACCACGGTTATCTTGCCGTGGATTTCTTCTTCGTGCTGTCCGGATTCGTGATAGGCTATGCCTACGACGACCGCTGGAACCGAATGACCACATGGGACTTCTTCAAGCGGCGCCTCATCCGTCTGCAGCCGATGGTGATCCTCGGAACTCTTATCGGAGCTTTCTGGTTCTATTTCAGCGGGGCTCCCGGTTTCGAACTCGTGATGCAGACGCCATGGTGGAAGCTGCTGCTGATTATGGTCCTGGGGTGCATAATGTTCCCTACACCTCCCTCGATGGATATCCGCGGCTGGAAAGAAATCAACTCGCTCAACGGCGCCCAATGGTCGCTGCTTTGGGAATACGTGGCGAATATATTCTACGCGCTCTTCATCCGTCGCTTCACCACTAAAGTGCTTGCAGTATTTGTCGTCCTCTCGGCATTTCTGACAGTCGACCTCACAATGAACCTCGACGTGACAGGACTCCTCGCCGTCCGTGATTATGCCAAATATACCGTTATCGGCGGATTCGGGCTGACACCTGACCAGATTTACATAGGCGTGTGCCGTCTGCTCTACCCCTTCTTCGGAGGTCTGCTGCTCTATAGGCTCAGCAAATGGCGCATCAACCTGAAGCGAGGGGCGATGACCTGGTGCTCACTGGCAGTTGCCGTAACATTGGTCATACCCCATATCGGAGGTATAGCACACGAGTGGCTCAACGGTCTTTACTGCGCGGTCGTTATTCTGTTCGTCTATCCGGCAATTGTCGCCGCCGGGGCAGGCAGTCCGCTGACCGGAAAGAAAACCATCGCCGTCTGCAAGTTTCTCGGAATGATTTCATATCCTCTCTACATCACCCACTATCCAATGATATACGTGCAGATGAACTGGGCGGCGCAGCATGCCGACGCTCCGCTCGGCACTCATATATGGGTGGCTGTAAGCATCTTCATCGCATCCATAGCCGTTGCATACGCCAGCGTCAAGGTCTACGACCTTCCGATACGCGCATGGCTTTCGGAGAAATTCCTACCCCGCCGCAAGAAGAGACAGTGCCTCCCGAGCTCCTGTACGACATCGAGCAGGAAGCTGAACGCATATTAACTTTGCGTCATAATGAACAAGATCATTGTACGGAGATATGAGGCGCCGTGCGGAGGGCTTGTGCTCGGAGCGTATGGCGACAGCCTTTGTCTATGCGACTGGGAGGTTGAGCGTCACCGCAAGCGTGTCGACCACAGGCTGCACCGCCTTCTCGATGCAGAATTCGTGACGGGCGCATCGGAAGTACTGGACAACGCCGCCGCGCAACTCGACGAATACTTCGCGGGAAAGCGTCGCGTGTTCGATATCCCGCTGCTGTTCGTCGGTACCGGTTTTCAGAAAACCGTATGGAACGAACTTCTTAAAATACCTTGCGGAGAAACAATCTCATACGGTGAAATGGCGAAACGCATTGGCAAGCCGAAAGCCGTGCGTGCGCTTGCCAACGCCAACGGCGCCAACTCTATCTCGATATTCGCTCCGTGCCACCGCGTACTCGGAAGCGACGGCTCGCTGACGGGGTACGCCGGCGGACTTGCGGCTAAGGAATATCTGCTGAAACTTGAAAAAGCTATCTGAGAAAGTCACATCGACAGTCCGATGATGGCAACGAAGACTCCGACTATCTGAGCGGCTATGATGTAGAATTTTTTGGTCTTGTATTCTGCGAGCCACTCGTCATATCGGTTTGGTATGTTCCTGACTTCCTGCTGTACTTTCCATTGCCTCAGGGCAAAGACAAGCAGCACGATTGTCGCACCAACGGATATCACCAAGCCTGCTGTTATCAATACGTCGTTCATTTTCGTTTTCCAAGCAATTATATCACTATAACAAACCGGCAAAAACGTTGGTTGAGATAACAGAATTGGCGGCAAGACGAAAATGTTGTAATTTTGCAGCCTACACAACCACATCTTTACGCATTTATGACAAACAGACAGATATCGCCCGACGACTGCACTCCGGTAGAAAGCCTCTGCTTCGAAAAGGTCGACAGAAAATACATTTACGTCAAGACAACGGCAATAGTCCTTGTCTACGTCGTGCTGATGGCTGCTGCGACGCTCATCCTGACTTTCGACATCGAGCATACGGCAGTATGGCTGACAGTCGCCGAATGCAGTCTTGCCGTCGCGCTCGCCGTCAACTGCGCCTTAGCGCGTGGCATCTACAACTTCAAGGGCTATGCGCTTCGCGACAAGGACATTTCGTATCGGTCAGGAATTGTTTTCCCTAAAATCATCACCATACCGTTCAGCAAGATACAACAGGTGAGCATAAGAATGAATCCTCTGAGCCGCATGTTCGGGCTATACTATTTAGACGTCATAAACGGTTCGCAGGACGCCATGAACCGCATTACTATTCCCGGACTTAAAGCCGCGACAGCCGAACAGATAAAGTCAGTTCTTATCAACAAAGCAGACTGCAGCAATGACTGACTTCACCGTACCACGGCGGATGAGCGCAAGCGCGTTCGTCATAATCTTTCTGAAGACATTCAGGTACCTTGCCGTCAATCTGTTCTTTGTGGCAATCCTCCTGACCGTACGCTACGACGACAGCCTGTCGTTCTACGGCATACTGACAAGGCTGTCCGTCACTCTGGCGGTAATCATAGCCATATCTCTCCTTGTGGCGTTCTCGAAATACTATTTTCAGAAATTCCATATAGAAGACGGCAAGCTTGTGACGACACACGGTCTCATCAGCAAGAAAACGACGAGCATACCGCTGCCGAACGTCCACAACCTTCGCACCCGCAAAGGCATTGCCTACCGCATACTTAATATGAGAGGTATTTCGTTCGATACCCTCGCCGACGAAAAGTCGGAAGTGGAACTGATACTCAGCGAAAGCGACTGGCAGGCGCTGCTCCGCAATGTCAGCAACGGCGAGAATGCGCCGGAAGCAAGCATCGATGCAGAGAATGCGACAGCAATGCCACCCGCCATTACAGACGACACTTACGCGGTGAGCGACATCGAAACACTAAAAGGCGCATTGTGCCAGAATCATCTCAGAGGTCTCGCAGTGCTCGCCGCGGTGCTGTTCCCTTTGCTCGACAACATCAGTCAGCTCGGGAACGACACAGTCGGGAGATTTCTCGACTTCATCGATTCTGAGGCGAGCGACGCTATCAACACGCCTGTCCAGTGGATATGTCTGTTGGTGACGCTCTACCTTCTTATCGCAGTCTTATGGACAGGAAAGACTATGCTCCGATACGGCAATATGCTGATTGCGACACAGTCGGAGCGCCTGACTATTGAATCGGGACTTTTATCGCGTTTTACCTGCCGTCTCTCCCGCGATAAGGCTACAATTTTTAGTCTTAAACAGAATCCGCTTGAGAAACTTGCAGGATTCCGGACTGTAACTCTTCTTCAGGCAGGAAACGCCACACAGTCGAAAAACGAAGGCGACATACGCATATACGGGTCGGATTACGGCAGTCGGCTACTTTCATGGTGGCTCGACAAGCCGGAAGATGGTAATGATGAGACGTTATTTAAAGCAGCATCAGGGACTGGACTGTTTTTCAGAAAATCGATGACTGGTATTTTTGTGATTGTTGCCGCAACATGCGCTCTGATACATTTCGGATATATACCGGAGGCTATCATTCTTTGCTCCATCTGTACTGCTGCTGTCCTGATCAGAGCCTATCTTGCCCGAAAACACAGCAGCATCGTACTTGCAGACTCATATATTCTCGTAAACTGCGGTAATATCGCGCAAATTCACAAATATGTGAAATACAGCGATGTCGAAGATGTCAGCATTCAGGAAACGCCCCTCACCCACCGAACTTCGCGCGTTTCGCTGACAATCTCTACAAATGCCGGCAGCCTTACCGTGCGCTCCCTGAAAAAAGACGAAGCCCAACAAATCCGCAGCATTCTGCTGGGATAATGTTTTCAATAAGTCAAAGTCCGCGTGCCTGTCCCCCGGCGCCCGCGGCGACGAGGGTTACGAGTAAATCGGCGAGCGCTCTCGCGGGCGCCTTCTGAGGTAAACAGCTATGGGAATAATGGGATACTTGGGAATATTGAGAACTGCTTTGGGATCTATAACGATGGGGATTATTACTCATTATTACCAAGGCTCCCATTATTCCCACTCAGTGCTGTTTGTTGCGGTAGTTTATTCTTGCACGGGTCATTTCTTCTCTTATGCCGCCATTCTGCAGGAAATCATTCTTCGCTCTTTCTATGAGTCTATACAATAGATACAATTCCTGATGAATCATCGTAGTGCAAAGATTCGCTAAGGTTGTATCATCGCGCATAGGCGCTATATTCCGATAAAATTCTGAATCGATGTTATTTCTACAGAAATCTCGCACTTGCTGAGTCTTTTCCTCAGACCATTTTTCTTTCATCCGAACTCGAAGATAATCCTCATAGTCGGCAAGCAGCTCGTCGAAACTCGCTTTGGCAACATTGAACAACTTTATCTCTGTTTCCCGCGAAGTAACTGACGCAGCAGAGCCTTCTATAATGTTCTGTTTACCGCTTCGTGCCGCCTGAACCATCTGGTCGACGGTACGGTCTCCTTTCTCAAGATATTTTTTTACAAAATAAAAGGTTATGTCATAGATACACTCCGACTTTTTATAGACAATCAGGCTGCGGTAATCTCCTTTTGCATTTAAAAATTCCATTGCTCTACATTATAGATGCCACTTATTCTGCAAAGTAACTAACAAAAATGCGCATATACAAAAATATAATATTTTATGCTACGATAACAAGGAGAGGGGCGATTTCTTAATTTTGTTACAAAATAGACACAATCAACAAGCATGTGACATGTGTGTAACAATCTTGTAACAATAGTGATTGATTTTATTTTATTGATATACAATTATTTATGACTATCAAAACAAAAAAGATTGTCAATTTAACATTTATTTACATTAAAATTCTTGCATCTGGTATTTTTGAGCTAATTTTGTGACGTCAGCAAAAAGACAAGAACATAAAACTAATTCTAAAACATATTCATCATGGCATCGAAATCATTTATCAGCAACCTCACGGCACTCCAGGCTAACCTGCTGAACTTCGCCTACATGCTTACCAGCAACCGCGACGACGCTTACGACCTTCTTCAGGACACAATGGTCAAGGCACTCGACAATGAAGAGAAATACGCTGAAGGCACCAACTTCAAAGGCTGGGTTTTCACCATCATGCGCAACAACTTCATCAACAACTACCGCCGCGGCGTCCGCAGTGCCACAATCATCGACACTACCGACAACCTCTATCTTCTCAACCTCGGCGACAACTGCGTAGAGTCGCCCGAAGAGTCGTACGGCGCCACAGAAATCGGCAAGGCTATCAACGAATTTTCCGACGAGTACCGCATCCCGTTCTCGATGCACGTCGCCGGCTACAAGTACAACGAAATCGCCGAGAAGATGAATCTTCCTCTCGGAACCGTCAAGAGCCGTATCTTCTTCGCACGCAAGAAACTTCAGGAGCGCTTCAGCGACTACCGCTAAACCACGCAACCCCTCAATTTCCCGACACACATAGGATTCAAGTATATAACATCTCTCCTAAGATGCCATCAATAACAATTTCTGCGTAAAACAACGCCAAAATTCAACAAGGCAGCGCCGCGGAACCAAACTCCGCGGCGCTGTTTAATTTATAAAGCCCACAAAAAACACGCAAAAAGGTTATAACGACACAACCTTTTCGGCTACTTTCGGTCGTCGACACACATTATTATGCGTTTTTTTGCCATTGACACAAATAATCACTAATTTTGTCTGCTGTAAAGGCATCCGGGCAATACTTTGCCTCTTGCCTGCGCCCTCCGGCTATACCAAGCCACACTACAAAAACATATAGCACAAGACACTATGCTGAAAAAATTCTTCATATCAATGCTCGGCACAATGGCAGGAATCTGGGTTTCGCTGCTGTTGCTCATCTTTGCCGGTATCATGTTCGCAGGGGCGATGCTGTCGTCAAGCAGCGAAACAACTGTAAGTATCCAGAAAAATTCCATTCTCCACTTCAAGCTCAACGGCGAAGTAGCCGACCGCTACCAGCCTGCATCGTTCATAAGCCTGATACAGATGGAGGAATCGAACACTCCCACGCTCGAAGAAATGCTCACGTCGCTCCGCCTGGCGGCATCCGACAAGAACATCAAGGGTCTGTACCTCGAGTTCAACGGCTCCACCATGGGCACCGCATCGCGCGAAGAACTGCTCGAAGGCATAGCAGAGTTCAAGAAATCGGGCAAGTGGGTATACGCATACTCCGAC
>JAGBDG010000260.1 GCA_017937625.1 Muribaculaceae bacterium
CGTCGGTCCGAACATGGGGTGGCTCGAGACGAAAGGATGCCCGCATGTTGCGTAGAATTCCGGCAAGCCGGTTTTTACGGATGCTATATCGCTGATTATGCAGTTCGCAGGGAGATACGGCAATACTTGTCTGAAAGCCTCGAGAGTGTATTTTACGGTAGCTGCGTTTATGACCAGCTCCGGCTCGAATTCCCTTACCTCGTCAAGTGTCGTGAAACGGCGGACATTGAAAGTGTAGCGCATGCGGTGAGGGTCAGGATCGATGACCGCCACATCATGCTCGAAGGAGAGGGTATCGCAGAAAAACGTACCCATCTTGCCTGCGCCGAGTATGAGAATTTTCATAGTCTATTCGTTTATGTCGTCGCCGTTGAGAATGTTTATCTGCTGCCGTACGGATTCCTCGTGTACAGCCGAGAATACAGTGCGCATGAACTCGGCTCCCATGTGGAGGCGCACAGCAGCGTCGATACGCGATGCCATGATGTCGCCGTATCGCCGAGCCTGGACAACCGGCATGGAGTGCTCTTTCTTGTAGCGTCCTATCTCGCGGCACACGCGCATACGCTTGTTGAGTACTTCGATAATCTCGTTGTCGATTCGGTCGATTTCGCGGCGCAGCATGGCGAGGTTCTCGGTGCTTCCGGTCTGTTCGCGGTAGACGAGCGAGCTGAGGATAAGCTCGAGAGAGTCGGGCGTTACCTGCTGTGCCTTGTCGCTCCACGCGCAGTCCGGGTTGCAGTGGCTTTCGATGATAAGTCCGTCGAAGCCCATGTCGAGCGCCTGCTGTGATAGCGGTGCGATGAGCTCTCGTTTTCCGCCAATATGGCTGGGGTCGCAGATTATGGGAAGCTGCGGATAGCGGCGGCGCAACTCGAGGGCGATATGCCATTGCGGCGGATTGCGGTAGATGTGCGGACCATAGGCGCTGAATCCGCGGTGTATGGCGCCGAGACGACGGATACCGGCGTTGTAGAGACGTTGAAGAGCTCCTATCCAAAGCTCGAGGTCGGGATTGACCGGATTCTTGACAAGGACAGGTCCTGCGAACTTGTGCTCGGCGAGAACGTCGGCAATCTCCTGCATGGCGAAAGGATTCGCAGAAGTACGCGCGCCAATCCAGAGAATATCGACTCCTGCCTCAAGGGCACATTCGGCGTGCTGGCGAGTGGCGATTTCGGTGGAGGTGAGCATTCCGGTCTCTTCCTTGACTTTGCGCAACCATGGAAGTCCGACAGCTCCGACGCCTTCGAAGCCTCCGGGACGTGTACGCGGTTTCCAGATGCCGGCGCGAAAGACCTTGATACCGGATTTGGCGAGGCTTCGAGCCGTTTCGAGAACCTGCTGCTCGCTCTCGGCACTGCACGGACCGGCGATTATAAGAGGATGGTGTTCCTCGGCGTTTGTTGTGTCGAGAATCGGAAGAAGGTCGTCCATCAATATGTCTGTAGGCATGGTAATTCAGTTTTAGTCGTTTATAGAAGATTTACGTATTCTTTCGGCAGCCTCGCGGAGCTTGTCACTGCTCGCGCACAGGGAAATGCGTACGTATCGGTCGCCGTTCTCTCCGAAGATGAAACCGGGTGTGATAAAGACTCTCGCCCGGCTGAGAACTTTGTCGGCAAGTGCCTCTCCGCTTGTCTCGTTCCCGGGAATACGTCCCCAGAGGAAAAGACCGCGCTGCGCCGGGTCGAAATCGACACCAAGGGCGCGCATGACGTCCTCGGCTGCCTCGCGGCGCTTGCGGTATTCCTTGTTGAGAGTGTCGTACCAGCTGTCGCCGGAAGCGAGTGCTCGCGCAGCTGCAAGCATCGCTGGTTTGAACTGTCCCGAGTCGATGTTGCTCTTTACTTTCAGAATCCAGCTGATGAAAGTCGGATTCGATGCTACCATACCCATTCGCCAGCCCGCCATGTTGTGAGCCTTACTGAGCGAATTGAGTTCTATGGCAATATCGTCGGCACCGTCCGCCGCGAGGATGCTGAGCGGATTGTCGTTGAGGATAAAGCTGTACGGGTTGTCGTTGACAACGACAATGCCATGACGTCGCCCGAAGTCTACGGTACGTTGAAAAATCTCGCGTGTGGCGGGCGTTCCTGTTGGCATGTGGGGATAGTTGAGCCACATTAGTTTTACGCGGGTCAGATCCATGCGTTCGAGCGCGTCGAAATCCGGTTTCCAGCCGCCGGCAGCAGTAAGAGGATACTTAATTATGTTGGCTCCGACAAGACGGCTTACGGAAGTGTATGTCGGGTATCCCGGATCCGGTACAAGAACCCCGTCTCCTGGGTTGAGGAAAGCCATGGAGATGTGGAGAATGCCCTCTTTAGAGCCGGTCAGCGGCAGAACCTGCGTTGCCGGGTCGAGGGTGACGCCATAGTAGCGGCTGTACCATGCGGCGAAAGCGCCGCGCAGCTCCGGAATGCCGATTCCGAGCTGGTAGCTGTGTGCGTCGGGACGACGTGCAGCTTCGCACAGCGTCTCGATTGCCTCCTGCGGCGGCATCATGTCGGGACCTCCGATTCCGAGCGATATTATGTCGGCACCTGCGGCGTTAAGCGCCGCAACTTCTTTCATTTTGCGCTGGAGGTAATACTCCTGCACCGTGGCGAGCCTTTCGGCGGGTCTGATATCTTTGGCGATGTTCATTTTTTGTCGTAGTCAGATTCTTTGAATTCCTTGTATTCGCCGAGAATGCGGAAATCGGTGAGAAGGGGGTGTATTGCATCGATTGCGTGGCGGTATCTGTCGTAGTCGCCGAAGGTCAGGTCGACATAGAACCGATATTCCCATTCACGCCCTATTATAGGTAATGACTGAATCTTCGAAAGGTTCATGTCATAGAAAGAGAGTATTGCCAGGACACTCGAAAGCGCACCTTTGCTATGAGGCAGAGAGAAAACGACCGAAGACTTGTCGACATTCTTTCCGTCGGCTTTCTGAGGATTCGTGCGGGCGAGGGTGAGGAAGCGTGTGAAGTTGTGCTTGTTAGTCTCGATGCCTTTCTGAAGTATTTCGAGCCCGTAGAGCCTTGCGGCAAGCTCGCCGCAGACTGCCGCTGTCCCCATGCGTTGTTCGAGGGCGATGTCGCGCGCAGAGCCGGCGGTGTCGAAGTACTCGATCATGCGCAGATTGCGGTGTGAGCGAAGATACTCCTCGCACTGCATCAGTGCCATCGGATGCGAACGTACTTCGTGAAGGCTGTCGATGTCCTGACCAGGAAGAGCGCAGAGAACGTGCGAAATCCTCATTTTATATTCTCCTGTGACCGAGAGGCTGCTGCGCCGCAGCAGCTCGTGGTTGGGAAGAATGCTTCCGGCGATGGTATTGTCGATAGCCATTATGGCGTGGAGCGATGAATCGGCAGCAAGGGCGTCGAACATGCTGCTGAATGTCTCGCATTCAACGGGCTTGATATTGTCGTAGCCGAAGAAAGCCCTTGCCGCCGCGTCGTGGAAGCAGCCGGCGACACCTTGTATCGCCACTTTCATCGGTTCGTTTTCTTTGTTATGCTCTGTCATTTTACACTAAAAAAAATCCCGCTCGCGTTTGTTACGGAAGCGGGATTGAAAAATATTGTTACCGGCACGCGTCGTCCCGCTTCTTACTCCGAAAAGTAAAAATAAAAGGAAAAGACATATGCAAAGTAGTTCATCATATCTCAGAGTGTTTGTGCTCTCATCAGTTTGTCAGCACAACGGCGCAAATTTACGCATTTTTGCTCGTCTGCCAAATATTTTTATGATTTTTTTCAAAAATTGTCGATAAAAACTTTGCAAATGGACTATTCCTCTCTCCGTCGGGCACTCATTTTGCGGAGATACTGGCGTATTGCTGTCAAAGGTTTTGTGCCCACCTGTTTCTGTGGGTTTAGGGCGAGCAGGAGCCAGTCGCGGAGCTTGGAGGGCTTGGTGACATCGTTGATCTGCGAAGGATCGTCGTAAGCCTCGCTTTTGTAAACCTTGGGCACTCTGTCGCCACGCAGCACGGCAAAGGCGTTCTCGGCAAGCGCCTTGAGCTCGTTCTCGCCGGGATAGACGTAGATGGGTGCGATGAAATCGACGTGGTCGGCGATGAAGTCGGTGATGCGTTTGCTGTGGGCAATGCCGCCGGTGAGGAGAATGGCGTCGACATCGCCTTTGAGCGCGGCAGACATGGCACCGATTTCCTTGGCAATGGTGTAGCACATGGCACGTAGGATGAGCATGGCGTGGAGGTCGTGCTTGAGGATGCGGTCGAGAACTTCGGGAACAGACGTCGTGCCGAGGTGTGCATAGAGTCCTCCGGTTCCGTGTACCATCTTGATGAGCTCGTCCTCGGTGTATTTTCCTGAGAAGCACAGCCGGATCAGCGGACCTGGAGGCAGCGATCCTGAACGCTCGGGCGAGAAAGGACCGCAGCCGTCGAGGGCGTTGGTTGTGTCGATGACGCGACCGCGGCGATGGGCGCTGATGGTGATTCCTCCGCCCATGTGGCAGACAATCAGGTTCTGCGACTCGTATGGCTTTCCGCTTTCCTTAGAGTAGAGTCGGGCGACAGCCTTTTGGTTGAGGGCGTGGAATACCGACTCTCGCGGAAGCAGGGGCGAGCCGCTGATGCGTGCGTATGGCATCATCTCGTCGACGACAACGGGGTCGGCGATATACGACCGCACGCCTATTTCGTCGGCAATCTCACGTGCTATGAGTCCGCCGAGATTCGACGCGTGCTGCATACGGGCATGCAGCAGGTCGTGGCGAAGGTCGTCGTTGACTTCGTAGACACCGCTCTCGATAGGGCTGACGATGCCGCCGCGTCCGATGACAGCAGACAGGGTTCTGATGTCGATATTACGCTCTCTCAGAGCCTGCTCGATAAGGTTTTTGCGCCATTCGAACTGGTCGACCACATTTTCGAAGCGTGCGAGTTCCTCGGGCGTATGCTCGAGCGAGACGGTGAAGTCAGGCTTGTCGTCGGTATAGACGGCTATTTTTGTAGACGTGGAGCCCGGGTTAATGGCGAGTATCTTGTATGCCATGGCAGTGTCAGTTAGCCTGGAGGCAGGCGAGTGCTATGGAATAAAGCTTTGTCTGCGTTGTGTCGCCGCGTGAAGTGAGCACGCACGGCACCTTCGTGCCGACGACGATTGCGGCAACCTCTGCGCCGCCCATGTGAGTGGCGGCCTTGAAGAACACGTTGCCGGACTCGATGTTCGGGAAGAGAAGGCAGTCGGCTTTGCCTGCTACCGACGATCCCTGTACCTTTTTAGCCTCTGCGGCTTCGGGATAGAGCGCCACATCGAGTGAGAGCGGTCCGTCGACGATGACGTTTCCGAGCTGACCCCGATCGCCCATCTTTGCGAGAATGGCGCTTTCGGTCGAGGAGGGTACGGAGGGAAGAACCTGCTCGGATGGTGCGATGCACGCTATACGGGGACGGTCGATTCCGATAGATGCGGCTATGCGTGAAAGATACTTGATGAGGACTGTCTTCTGCTTGAAATCGGGCAGAGGAATGACGGCGACATCGGAAATGCACAGCAGCCCGTCACGTCCGGGAATTTCTATGACCGAAACATGGCTCAGGGTGCCTTTCGGCGGGAATAATCCGGCTTCCTTATTGAGGATTCCGCGCATGTACTTGTCGGTGGAGACAAGACCTTTCATAAGGACGTCGGCGCCGCCGTTTGCCACAAGCGCGACAGCCATCTCGACACAGCGTACATCGCTCTTTTCGTCGACGATGGCGAAAGCCGTGGCGTCGAGGTTTTCCGAGCGGCATACTGAAAGAATCTGTGCCTTGTCGCCGAAGACAGTGGGTTCGACAAGTCCTGCCTGCCATGCGTCATAGACAGCATGGAGAGTGTGAGCGTCGTTGCCGTAAGCGACGGCAAGACGCCTGCGACCGCGCGAGCGAGCCGCATCTACAAGTTCATTGAGTTTTTTAATCATAGTTTTATGTTATTTGAGCGCCGCTTTTTTACGGTTAGTCCCGCTTTTGCGGCTTCATGCTATGGTTCTTGTCAGTTGCGTCCGATACGGTATACCGTACCTTCGATGAGCGAGACGAAGACATCTCCGGTGTACGGGTCAATGTCGATTCCGTTTACTTCGCTTACACCGAGCGGGAGCGAAGCAATGAGCTTGTGGTCGTCGGCGCGGGTTATGGTGACGCGTCCGGCGAGCGAGCCGGTGTAGATGTATCCGTCTTTCTCTACTATGACACACGGAGCATGTTCGTAGCCAAGTCCGAGGTCTATGGTCCAGAGCTCGCGGAAGTCGGGAGCAGTGGCGTCGACAGCCACGAGCTCGCCGTCCATTGTCTTGGCGTAGATGCGCGTATGGTCCTCGCTGACGCCCATGCTCTCGCGGTAGCGGTGCGACTTGTCGCGCCAGAGTGTCTTGCCGGTCTTGCGGTCGATTGCCGTCATGTAGCGGTCAGGAGCCACGACGTAGACTCTCTCGCCCGCGATGACAGGAACAACGTTTCCGGGTCCGAACATGTTGTGCGGGCTTCCGTTGTTCCAGACCCAGCGCAGCTTGCCCGACTGCAGGTCGAGCATTCGGAGGTTGGTGTCCCATGCTCCGAAGAGAAGCTCGTTGCCTTCGATTGTCGGCGATGCCTGGCAATAGTTGAAGATGGAATCATAGCTCCACACGAGCTTGCCGTCGGACGGGCGGCGTCGCTCTATGCGCTTGAACGCTCCTTGTATATATCCTTTGCCGTCGGGTGTGACGAGTCCGTCGGCTACGTACGGACCTTCTTTAGAAGCAGCTTTGCCCTTGGCTTTGCCCGTTGCTGGGTCAAGGAAGAGTATGCCGTCGTGAGCAGGGACGGCGATTCTGTTCTTCAGAGCGACCGGTCGGCTGAAAAGACTCGCGCCGGTGGGCACGCTCCAGCGGAGATTGCCGCTGTTCTTGTCGACTGCGCGGGCATATCCGAGCGAGTTGCCGAAATAAACGTTGTTGCGGTCGAAACCCAGACGTGTGAACACGGAGGCGCTGTCGGTCCATACTTTTGTTACGGTGAAGCCTTCGGGTGCCACGAGTGCAGGGCGTTCGGGGAATTTAGCCTTGGCGTGTTCCGTTGTGGCGGGGAATGCGTATTTTGCCTCTCTCGGCTCGCCTATTCTTTTATTATATACGTGTATCCATTCGGGGCTGACTTCAATGTCGGCGTATCCGTAGTCGCCTTTGCCAAGGTCGAGCGAGCGCACCATAATGCAGGGCAGGTCGGAACCGCTGCCGTCGCCGCCCATATTATATGTCTTCCATCGGTGGTAGTGTCCGTTAATATGGGCAATGACTGGAAACTCCTCAAGAGTCTCGATGTAGTCCTGGACATTGTCGAGGTCGGGGAGGAACAAGGGATAGTGATTGAATGAGAGGACACGCTTGCCGGGCGTGACACGTTTGCGAAGGGTGTCGCGAAGCCAGTGGAGGTCTTCCTGCTTGATGTGTCCGTTGCCCATCTTCATGAACGGACCGCAGGCTATGCCGATAAGAATGAGCGAGTCTTTTTCTGTGACAAAGCGGTCGTTGCCCCACAGGTCGACGAATGTTTTCACGGCGCTCTGGCTCCACGTACTCTCGTGGTTGCCCGGTACGATGAACATGGGGTGTGTGATGCTGTCGAGAACGCTCTTGACGTTTGTGAGTTCGTAGTCGGATCCTTCGTTGGCAAGGTCTCCGTTGACTACGACAAGGTCGTAGGGTGTAGCGTTGATCTCGCGGACTGCCAGACGAAGGGCTTTTTCGTTAGCGCCGCCCGGCGATACATGGATGTCGCTGAGTACCGCTATGCGCTGAGCGCCAGCCATGAAAGATGCGAAGAGAGATAGGATGATGATTATAGACCGTATTTTCATGATAAGCTTTTGTATGGGGTATAGTGCAAAGATAGTTCTTTTTCCGCGGCTGAGGAAAAATTTATAAAATTTTTAAAACCTTTTTTGACTTAGGCTTGTTAGAAGAATACAAACAAGAAGAACATTCACAACTATTATTTATGATTGATATGAAAAAGATCGCATTAATGCTTGCTGTTGCCCTTGGTAGCGCAGCATGCTTCGCTCAAATCAACAAGAGTGAACTCAAACAGCTCCAGAATTTTCTGAACCAGCCTGCCGAGACAGAATCGACAAACGCTCAGGCTCTGAAAATTACCAACGTCAAAGACCCCTCGACATGGGAAGGTGTAACCATTGTCGGCGGTAACGTGACCGAAATCAACTGGAAAGGCAAAAAGCTTGCCGGTGACCTTGACCTCAGCGGTTTCAAGGCACTCGCCAAAGTAGATGTATCGCGCAATAAAATCACATCGGTAAGCGTGGCAGGTGACGCAGCCCTCACAGAAGTCAACGCATCGCGCAACCGTCTTACCTCCATCGACCTCACAGGCACATCGCAGCTTACCAAGCTCTCGATTAACAACAACCGCCTGACCGAATTCAACGTGAGCGATGCTCCCCTTCTCAAGAACATCAACATCGCCTCGAACTATCTTGTGGCACTCGACCTGCACCAGTCCTCGACCCTCGAGACCGTC
>JAGBDG010000261.1 GCA_017937625.1 Muribaculaceae bacterium
GTCGGCGGTCGCTCCGGATTTTTTCTGCTCAGGCGCGATATAATGTTCAGTGCCGGCAGGTTGTTTGAGAAAGGTGAACGAATCGCCGTCGGAAAGACTGAAATCGATAAGTTTCAGCTTCTTGCCTATATGAGTGACTATGATATTGGCGGGCTTGAGGTCGCGGTGTACAATCTGTTTGCTTTCAAGATAGAGCATGGCGTCGCGCAGCTGCGACATAAGAGCACGGGCGAGCTCGGGATAAAGCGAGCCCCGGTCAATCAGATTGCGAAGGCTGTCTCCGTCGATATATTCAAGAACGATAGTATTACCGAGCCCCGAAATATTCTCCAGTCCTATGAAGCGACGAATGTTGGGATGGTCGAGCGTCATGCCAATCTGGAATTCCTTAGCAAGAACGAGTTCCATGACACTGTCGTTCAGATACTCGGGTTTTAGAGCCTTCAGCATATATTTCCTGCCGTATCGTTCTGCTGTGAAAATACGGCTGTAGCCTTTGTGAGAAGTGTATACAGGTGTTATATTGCTGAAAGTAGATGACATAAGTGGATTCAACTCCATATTCATCGTCGGCGAACATTCGAAAAAGCTGGAATCGAGCTTTTTCTTCTTCACGTCCGTATTATTATTGTTGTCTGTCATTTCAGTCCTCCGCAATTATGTTTTTGAATTTTCCCCATATCCTGTGATTTCTGTAGATTGCCTTGGATTTAGCCGGAATATAGAGGATGCAGTCCGTGAAAAGACCGCTGTCGAAAGTATCGTCCTTGACAAAAGGCGGAACCGTTGCCGCTATATGCAGTTCGGAAAGGGCAGACCCGTCGAAGGCGTAACTGCCGATATATTGACATCCGCTGCCTATTCTGATTGTCCTGAGATTGCCGCAGTCCTGAAATATGCCCTGCGGGAGGTTTGTCAGATTGTCAGGCAATGTGATATCCGCTATAGCCGAGGCACTGAACGCTCCGACAGCAATCGTCTTTACGGAGTTTCCGATGCAGAGTTTAGTGATTTTTGCTCCGCGGAAAGCATTCTCTCCAATAGCTGTCACGGTAGACGGCAATTCATATTCGCCTTCTTTGCCGACAGGAAACCATATAATTTCGGTGACGTCTTTGTCAAACAGAACACCGTCGACACTCGTGTAATTTGAGTTCTGCGCCGCGTCGATGCTGACGAGCGAGGTACAGCCGGAAGACGGCAGGACGGTGGCTGAGGACGCCGGAATCTCAATGGTCTCGAGCTTGATACAGTCCATGAAAGCGTCACGTCTGAGTTCTGTGGCGGACATGGGCAAAACGATGGAACGCAGACTGCGACAATCGCCGAAAAGACCTGTGGTGACACAGTTGTTTTCTGTGAAATGGCTGCCGTCATACGACATGCCGCCTTCTGCGATTATCACGTCTGATATATCGACATTCTCAATCCGGCTGTCTACTGTTACGTCGGTCTGAGGAGCCCCGACAAGAGATCTCAGATAACGGAAATCTGCGCCGTCCATGAATCCCGAAATGCAGATGTTGTCTTTTCCCAGGTCAAAATCACTTGTGAGCGTTTCGAGTACGCCCGCCTCACCCAATATTATGGAGCTGCCGGTGACATAAACGAGCGGTTCGCTCTTTGTCATTCCGTTTATGTTTTCGGCATAAGTGACAATGTGATGTTCGGCAAGCGGCGAGAGCCCGCTGAGGACAAGATTGTGGGAGCCTTCTGACAATTCGTCGGCAGGGAGAGATACACGCCACGGATCAGCTGATGAAATATTAGAGATTTCACAGCCAGCCTCGGTAACGGGATCGCCGCCGTCGGAAACGATGTCGAAAGATATCATGATACATGTCGGACCCGACGACAGGACTTTTGCCGCCGTAACTGAAGGCGCATCGTTGGGAAGAGTGGTGAATGACAGAGTCGGTGTAGTAAAAGTCGCGGTCTTTGTACCGGCGACGGCACGGAAATAATATGTGGTACCTGCCTTGAGATTATGTATTTCGGCATTAATATTTCCGACCGCATCCGTTATATCTTCCGTAGACCGGCTCATGTCCTGCGTCTCGCCATATTGAAACCGTAGATACGACAGAGGTTCTCCGTTGAGGGTGACACTGGCGCCGAGAGTGGCGTCGTTCCGCGTTATGTCCGTCGCATCATTAAGCATAATCGCAGGTTCAAGATTCAAGGGTCCGTCAACAGATGAACAGCCGGTGACTATGACTGCGAGAAAGACCGCAAACGATAGGCAAAGATGACGTGCAGTTGCTTTCATAGTTTGCCGATATTTATGCCGACACCAATAGAAGCGAACCATTGCGTGCCTTTGATTGAGCTTACAGATGCCTTGATTGCGAAGCGGTCAAGGTCGATTATCGCTCCGGCTTCAAATGCCACTCCGCGGTGAGAATAGTGCTTGTTCCTGACGTATTCGCCGCCTTCAGATTCTGCAAGTTGCCACACAGTCCGTACCGAGCCGTAGCCGATGCCTTCAAAGACTCTTATTCTGCATGACAGCCGGTGTATCGCACCGCCTGTGGCAATAAATGCCGAATGATGCTTTCCGTCAGCGTAGTACGGATACCAGTCACCGATGTACCCCTGGCGGTCGCATGTCCGGCTTGTGGCAGGACAGGAGCCGAAATCTGTGGAGATATGTGCGAAGCCGCCGTGCGCCCGCATAAGTGCAATCATAAGACCGCCCATGAGTGTCTTGGTGTTGCCACCGTATGAGATATCCGCAATCGCCGTGAGCCGGAGCGGTGTTCTCTTTTTGGGCGAATGGACTAACAGCGTGTCGACGCGGGTCATGAGAAGAGTATCGTGTACAGTGACGACTCTGCTTAGTGCCGCGTTGCCGCTGACAGGACGAGCCGGCTCTTCGACACGCATTTCATACGACCTGTGACTCACCAGTTTTGCCGGGAAAGCATAGTCGCGCAGAACGCCCCATTCGGGATGTTTCAGAGTGATTTTCTTTGTACCGTTGGGTACATATAGCCATATCTCCCCCGTCATGTTCTCGCGTTTTACTATGCCTAATGGAGTCGAAAAAGCGAAGTCGGGGGATGCCTGGACTTTTATGAGAGCGCATCCTTCGTCGTTGAGGTCGTTCACCGGATTGATGAATGCCGTCACATCGTTTGGCAGTTCGCGGAAAGACGAGACAGAAAACTTCTGTGCCGTGGCGCTCACACCGCAGAGCAGTGCGAGGATGAAAACGAGTCCGATGTGTTTGAGTCTGTCAGGCATGGCGCGGCATTATGTTTTAATCGAGATTAAAGTCGCTTATGTCGATTTTTTCGTCATCGCCTACGTTGCCTGCCTGCCAGGTGCGCACGTGAATTTCGGGCATTGCCGGATTGCGGAAATCCCAGAGCAGGAAAAGATTTCCCTCGTCGGAGTAGTCGCCGGCACTGTATTTCTGGAAAAGAGTTACACCGTAGATACCCTCCATAGTGGGATGTCGCATAATCTTGAAATCGGAGAAATCTACATCAATCTTCTTTCCGCTGTCGAATATCTTTTTGAGCCGGTCGAGGTATTCGTGTTTGGAGCGGACATAATATTTTATCTTGTCGCTGTAAGTAATATGCTTGTCGGGATCGGTCTTTACGATATGACCGACGATAATAAGCGCGTCGTCGCTGAACACCTGCCGCAGAAAGTCGATGTCGCGGGTGTTGTAAGCCATGCGGAAATGCTCGCAGTAGTTGAGAATCTCGCGACGGTTTGCAGAATCAGTCAGTTCAAGACGCCCGGAGAGCACCTTTTTCGCTTCGCGGGCAAAGGGATGGTTGTCGCGCATCGTGGCGATGTCTGTGGTTTTCAGTGAAACGGTCGGAATGTCCTTGAGCTCTCGCGCGGGCTTTTCTGTTTCTATCGTTTCTGCGGAGGGTTCCGGTTGTGGCGTGGCGACAGCTGTCTGTGCCGTGTCTTTTTGAGAATTTACGCTGTCGGCCGGCAATGCGGCGACAGACCGGGTTTCAATGTAAGGTAATTGCCGCCGGTTGGCGAACCAAACGACTGCAATTACCTGACATACTGCTATGAGCAGCAATAATATGTTTAAATTCCTTCTGTTAAAGGTCATTCAGAATGAGACATTAGTTCCAGTCGGTGATTTCTCCGCCGATTTCTATCTTGATCTTGCCGGGATCTTCCTCGATTACAAGATTCATGATATGGTGTACGCCGGGCTTGAACTGGAATTTACTTTCAAAGAGGAACGATACACCTTCCATGACAATCTCGACGATCGGCATGCGGTTTTCGATGCGTTGGGGAACAATTATCGCCGAGTAGTCGGATGCTCCGGTCTTGCATGCCGTAATGGTCTCGCGTGCGCCTTTCGTCTGCCTGGTGACAATACCTGCCTGAAGGTCGATTGTTGCCGACGGGACAGTGTTGTGTATGTAGACCGTGGCTTCTTCCGGCAGCTCGCCCTCGTAGTTGTCGCCTTTGATCATGCGTACGGTGAGTTTGCTCATCACGTGGCTGAAAGTGAGGTTGACCGGATTCTCAGAGGCCGTCAGATTCTTCGCCGAGGCATAGAGGAAATCGGAAGCCTCGTATCCGGAGAGCATGTCGGCGGAGGCAGGAGTGCTCTGGTCGGTGCGGACCGAGAAAGGAAGGTCGGTTATAGAGGAAATTTCGCTCAGATAAGGATAGTATGCGGTGGCGTTGTAAGTGCCGGCGTCCCAGTAGAGCTTTCCCGCAGGCTTCCAGCTGCTGCCCTCGCATGTCAGCAGCGCGTTGTTGACTGTGTTACCGCCGACTTCGAGAGGCAGCGAGGCTTCGTTGACGAAAAGCCCCACACGGTCGCCGTTCTCAAAAGCTGTTTCGGTTGCGCGACCGTTCTGCCGGCTGTCGGGATGCGTGAAGGAAAACTGCATTTCGAGTTTGCCGCCGTCGATTTCCGGCTCGTCGCCGAAATCGGAACCGGAGCACGAGGCGAGGCTCATAGCCAA
>JAGBDG010000262.1 GCA_017937625.1 Muribaculaceae bacterium
CCTCGAACCACTGGGCATTCTTCGACAGAGTCTCGGTGCGCTCGCTGGCGGGAATGTTCTTGAAGTTGACTATCGATTCCCATGAGCCGGTCATGCCCAGCGGGTCGCCGTAGCTCTCGATGAAGCCGTTGATGAAGTCAACCTGGCTCGCGGTGTCCTCTGCCCAGAGGATGGAGTAGTCGTCGAATGTCTTGAGGTCGCCGGTGGTGTAGAACTCGATGAGTTTGGCGATGATGGCGCGCTGTGCGTCGTTCTCGGCATAATGCGATGCGCTGTCGAGGTTCTCCACGATGTGGGCGATGGCGTCGGAGTAGAGACCGCCGAGACGGTACTGCTCCTCTACAATCTTGCCGTCGACTTTCTTGAGGCGTGTGTTCAGACCGTATGAAACGGGCGTCGGGTCATTGGCTTTCTTGATGCCGCTGTAGTATGCCTCGACCTCAGCCTGCGTGAGTCCGGGCTCGTAGAAGTTTGTGGCGCTTGTGGCGACGAGGTCGGCTCCGGCAGCCTGGTTGACGCGCTTGGGAGCTATGGCGGGATTGAAGATGACCTCTACAAGGTCGGCTGCGTTGTCAGCCACCTTGCCCTGGGGCAGAGCGGCAATCTGCTCCTCGAGGAATGTGCGGCTGAAGCCTGGCACGAACTTGTCCATGGAGTAGTGATGATGTATGCCGTTGCCGAACCAAACCTGCTTGACGTAGGTCTCGAAAGCCTTGAAGTCGGCGTTCTCGCGGTCGTCGTCATAATTTGTATAGACAGCCTCGAGCAGGTCGCGTATGGCGAGGTTGTTCGAGTAGTTCTGGTCCCAGAGAATATCGCGACCCCAGAGGGCTGCTTCCTGGAGATAGTAGACGAGGATTTTCTGGTTGAGCGACAGGCTGTCGAAGTCGGGCACCTTGTAGCGGAGCACCTCAATGTCGGCGAAGCGGTCGACGGTGTAGTCGAAATCGCTGTCGACATCGCGCTGCGGAGTCTTCGAGCAAGATGCGGCAATAAGTAAAGAGCACATTGCTGCTGCGATAAATGATTTTTTCATATTGTTGTAATAATTGTATTTCCGGATGCAAAGATAATGAAAAATGCCCGAATCAGATGCCGAGAATCTCGACGGCTTTTCCGAGAGTGTCGAGCGACACTACTCCGGCGGGGACGTCGACATGCGGCTTGCCGTGCCCGGGCTGAAGGAAGAATGCCGTCCAGCCTGCGGCGAGAGCGCCCTGAATGTCGGTGCGCAGGTTGTCGCCTATCATGAGGTGGCTCGCGGAATCGGGGACGCCGACAGTCCGCATGGCGTATTCATAGAGGCGCACATCGGGCTTCATGATGTCGATGTCGTCGCTGAGGACGAGCCTGTCGATGTAACCGGTCAAGCCGGCTCGCTCGATCTTGCGTCCCTGCACGATGCTGAACCCGTTGCTGAGAATTCCGACTTTCGCTCCGGCGCGGCGGACGGCTGTCAGAGTCTCGACAGCTCCCGGAACAAGTTCTTTTTCGCCGGCAAGGAGGTCGAGGTAGAGCGGACTGAGGCGGTCGGACATGGCGCGCGCCTCGTCGTCGGGCACGCCTGCCTCGACAAGCGGACGGCGGAAACGCTCGACCTTGAGGTACTCCGACGTTATCTCGCCGCGGGCGGCTGCGTCCCATAGGGCGTGGTTATGCTTCTCGTAGCATTCTGTCCAGCTTTCGGCGTCGGCAAACCAGCGGCGCAGACCGCCGCAGAGAAAAGTCTTGGCGAGCGCGATGCGCGAGTTGGTGGTGAAGTCGATGAGAGTGTCATCGAGGTCGAACCACACCCATTTTATATCGTGTCCGTTATAAATCATTTATTTTCCACCATTTGTATGATATTCCGCGGTCGATGTCGGGGCTTATGCGCTCGATGTCGCGGAGTTTTTTGACTACAGAGAGCGTCAGGGGCAGCACGATGATCTCGTAGAGAGTCTTTATGAAAACCTGCGTGACCATCAGCGTGAGAATCATCTGCCATGAGAGGACGCCGGCGAAGGCTATTGGGAAGAATACCGCCGAGTCGACACCCTCGCCGAACACGGTCGAGAGTATGGCGCGGGCGGAGAAACCTTTCGTGCCGTTGGCGAGCTTCATCCGGCTCATGACGTAGGCGTTGACCATGGAGCCGCATAGGAAAGCAGTGAAGCTTGCCGCGAGGATGCGCGGAACGGCGCCGAAGATTGTAGTCATGGCATCCTGACTGTGCCATTCGGCAGTTCCGGGCAGGAGTATGCCGAGCTGCAGGAGGAGAGAGACAAGGAGGTTGGCACCGAAGCCGAGCCATATCACGAGGCGCGCCTTGCGGAAACCGTAGATCTCGACGATGCAGTCATTTATGATGTACGAAATCGGGAATACGATGACTCCTGCGGTGAGTGTGAGGGGACCGATCTGTACGGTCTTGATTTCCATGAGGTTGCTGACGATGAGGCATACACAGAAGAGCACCGTCAGCACAAGGAAAAGCGGTGTGAGTGGAGTAGAGGTAGCGTTTTTGTCCATTTTTCTTGTTTTTTACGAGGTAGCAAGCACTCGGATCCGCTCAGACGTTGAAGCGGAAGTGCATTATGTCGCCGTCTTCGACGATGTAGTCCTTGCCTTCGACAGCCATCTTGCCGGCGTCGCGGACCGCAGACTCGCCTCCGAGGCTGACATAGTCGTCGTACTTGATGACTTCGGCGCGGATGAATCCTTTCTCGAAGTCAGTGTGTATGATACCGGCGCATTTGGGAGCCTTGCTTCCGCGGCGGAATGTCCATGCGCGTACTTCGTCTTCGCCGGCTGTGAAGAATGTCTTGAGGTCCAGGAGGGAATATGCGGCGCGGATGAGTCGTGACACACCGGACTCCTGAAGCCCTATCTCGGCAAGGAATTCCTGACGTTCCTCGAATGTGTCGAGCTCGGCTATGTCGCTCTCCGTGGCGGCTGCGACGATAAGAAGCTCGGCGCCCTCGTTTTTGATAGCCTCACGGACGGCGTCGACGTACTTGTTCCCGTTGACAGCCGAGGCGTCATCGACGTTGCAGACGTAGAGGACGGGCTTGGAGGTGAGCAGGAAAAGGTCGTGGGCGAATTTCTGTTCGTCGACGCTGTCGAATGTCACCGAGCGTGCTGGCTGACCTTTGGCGAGTGCCTGCTGGATGCGGTCGAGTACGTCGTACTGGAGCTTGGCGGTCTTGTCGCCGGTCTGCGCCTGCTTGAGAGTCTTCGCCATGCGCGACTCTACGGTCTCGAGATCCTTGAGCTGGAGTTCGTAGTCTATGACTTCTTTGTCGCGCAGAGGGTCGACACTGCCGTCGACGTGGGTGATGTTGTCGTCATCGAAACAGCGGAGAACATGGATAATGGCATCGGTCTCGCGGATGTTGGCAAGGAACTTGTTGCCGAGTCCTTCACCTTTCGACGCGCCCTTGACAAGTCCGGCAATGTCGACAATCTCGACGGTAGCAGGAACGACAGAACGGGGGTGGCACATCTCGACGAGTTTGTTGAGACGTTCGTCGGGTACGGTTATCACACCCACATTGGGCTCAATGGTGCAGAAGGGGAAGTTGGCTGACTGTGCCTTGGCGTTGGAGAGGCAGTTGAAAAGTGTCGATTTGCCGACGTTTGGCAGTCCGACGATGCCGCATTGTAATGCCATATATCTTGATTTATTTGTTTTTTAATGTTCGGGCTGCAAAGTTAGTGATTTTCTGCCAATAAACCGAATAAAAAAGCCGTCCCGGTTTCGGAACGGCTTTCGCGGGATATGTAAAAATGCTTATTTGACAGCTACTTTGCGAACTTTGTTGCCCTGGCGGAGGATATAGATGCCTGCCGACGGGTTGAGGACGCGTCGTCCGTCGATGGTGAAGTATTCTGCTGGAGCATCGCTGTCGGCGGCCGCAGATTCTATGCCTGTGGTGCTTCCGATAAGAGCGAAGTCGGAGAATTCGAAGCGTAAGGCATCAACCCATTCGCCTTCAACCGGAGGCTCGTCGAACGAAAGCGCGGGAGCTTTACGGACGGAGAGACCGGGCCATTCTTCTTCGGTTGGAATGAAGGTACGTATTGTGACAGTCTCGGGGCATCCGTTTTCGTTGTATTCTGTTTCTGCCTTGGACCATTCAATGACTTCGACATCGTCTTCGCCAAAGAAGACTACGTCGCATGTAAAGGTGCTGACGTCGAAAATGTTGTACTCTTCGAGCACCACCTCTTTTTCCTCATAGCCCTCTTCCGAATAAGTGACAACCGTCATGAAACCGCCGTTCTCGAGGTCGGTCCATTCCTGCGTGGACGTGAATCCGTCGCCGGTGAGGACGGATCTGAAGTCGTCGGTGCCTTCCTTGTATGTCACCTCGACATTGCCGATGAGTTCTCCTTCGCTGTATTCTGTGAAACTTTTTACTTTGTTGTTGCCTTCGAAAATATAGTCTGTGGACCAGAGCTGTCCGTCGGTCTCGTACCACTGACAGTCGCGGAATGAATAACCTTCCTTCCAGTAGAGCTCCATGTTGTCGTCGTACGACAGCTGGAATTCGGTGATGGTCTCTGCCTTGCCGTCGGTACCGTACGTGATGTCGACACGCTGTACGGCTTCGAACTCGCCCATGTAGAGGGTGCTGTACAGTATCTGTGTTACGTTCCCGGCATTATCACGTGTAACCTCGCGGCGGTATGCGTTACCCATGAGTTCCCACGTGCCGGTAAAGAACGAGTAAGGGCTGCTCTCGACAATGAGGTTATGGATGCGGTCGTCGTACTTCCTGTCGACTTTCTGCTCGTTCTGAAGCTCGTCGGGGGTGGCGCCTATCTGGGTGAGTTCGGCGACTATTTTGTCATATTCGTTATAAGTATTGAATGTTACGCGGTACGGAGTCTCGCCTGCCTCATATTCGTCGAGGGTTTTGACAACGTCTTTGACGATGCGTGCCTTGTCGTCGTAGTCGGCTGTATACTCGTACGCGGGAAGCCATCCGCCTTCGTAGTCGGATACGCTCTGAACGGTAGTGCGCGCAACCCATGTGCCGTTAGTGGCTGCGCGACGCATGGCGGGCTTGGCCTGGGTCTTGGCGCCCGGGCGCATCTCGGTTGTGTGAGCTTTCTTGACGAAAACGTTTTGACGCGAGCCGGCGGCTGTTGCGGTTGCAGAGACAAGGAGAGCTGCTGCGAG
>JAGBDG010000263.1 GCA_017937625.1 Muribaculaceae bacterium
GGCTGTCAACGCCCTGTCGTCGGACTTCGAGATCACGGCTTTCCGCGAGGGACAGTGCAAGCGCGCCCATTTCAGCATGGGTAACCTCATTGAGGAAAGCGATATCGAGCCTACCGACGAGCCGAACGGCACGCTGGTGAAATTCACGCCGTCGGCAGACATTTTCAAGGGCTACGCCTTCCGCGACGAGTTCGTGGTGCCGATGATGAAGAACTACACGTTCCTCAACACCGGTCTGAAAATCAACTACAACGGCAGACAGTACGTCTCTCGCCACGGTCTGATGGACCTCCTTCAGGAAAACATGACGCAGGAGCCGCTCTATCCGCCAATCCACCTCAAGGGCGAGGACATTGAGGTAGTCATTACGCATGCGCGGCAGTACGGCGAGGAATATTACTCGTTCGTCAACGGTCAGCACACAACGCAGGGAGGTACCCACCTCAGCGCCTTCAAGGAGGCTGTGAGCCGCACGATTAAGGAATATTTCAACCGCAATTTCGAGTACTCCGACATCCGCAACGGCATGGTAGCTGCCATAGCCATACGCGTCCAGGACCCCGTGTTCGAGTCGCAGACCAAGACTAAGCTCGGTTCGCGCGAGATGGCGCCCGACGGAGTGACGATTGCGAAATACATAGGCGATTTCATAAAGAAAGAGCTCGACAACTACCTGCACCGCGACCTCGAGGTCGCCGACGTGATTCTGAAAAAGGTGCAGGAGAGCGAGCGCGACCGCAAGGCTATGGCGGGCGTGGCGAAGAAGGCGCGCGAGACTGCCAAGAAAGTCAGCCTCTACAACCGCAAGCTCAACGACTGCCGCGTACACCTCAACGACAGCCGAGGCAACGAGGAAAAGAAGCTTGCCTCGTCGATTTTCATCACCGAGGGCGACTCTGCCGGCGGTTCGATAGAGAAGGTCCGCGATGTCGAGACGCAGGCTGTGTTCAAGCTGCGCGGCAAGCCGCTGAACAGCTATGGAGCCACGCAGAAGGAGCTGTATGCCAACGAGGAATTCAGCCTCCTGCAGGCGGCACTCAATATCGAGGACGGCATCGACGGTCTGCGGTACAACAAGGTGATAATTGCGACGGATGCCGATGTCGACGGCATGCACATCCGCCTGCTGATGCTTACGTTCTTCCTCCAGTATTTCCCCGACCTGGTCAAGAAAGGTCACGTCTACGTGCTCCAGACGCCGCTGTTCCGCGTACGCAACAAGAAGACAGCGAAGCGTTCGGGTCGTGTGCGCTCCGGCGACACTCCCGATGACACCGTGTACTGCTACAGCGACGACGAGCGCGTCAACGCCATCCGCCGCTTCGGAGAGAACGCCGAGATAACCCGATTCAAAGGTCTTGGCGAGATTTCACCGGAGGAATTCCGCGGATTCATAGGCGAGGACATGCGCATCGACCGTGTGACGCTCCGCAAGGAGGACGGATTCGCAGAGGTGCTGGAGTTCTATATGGGAAAGAACACCATGGAGCGTCAGAATTTCATCATTGAAAACCTTGTAGTTGAGGATGACACGCATATCGACGCCGACTGAGCGCATCGCAGTATTTCCCGGCTCATTCAATCCTTTCACGAAGGGACATGCCGACATTGTCGAACGCGGTCTCGCGCTTTTCGACCGTATAATCATCGCAGTGGGCGTGAATCCTGCGAAAAGCAACGACAGTGTCGAAGCAACTCTGGAGGCTATCCGTCGTATTTATGCCGGTGAACCCAGAATCGAGGTCGAGGCTTACACGACGCTGACAGTGGACTTCGCGGCGAAGAAAGGCGCGAGGTTTATCCTCCGGGGCGTCCGCTCGGTGAAAGATTTCGAATACGAGCGCGACATTGCCGAAATAAACCGTCAACTATCGGGTATCGAAAGCGTTATATTATTCAGCAAGGCAGAACTTGCAGCCGTGTCGTCGTCGGTTGTGCGCGAGCTCGCCGCATACGGGCGCGATGTCAGCAGTTTTTTGCCCGACAACGACTTACATTCTGAAAAATGAAAAAAACAATACTCATACTCTTTCTCGCTCTCGCGTCCGTCCTTCCGTCGGCAGGACAGTTAAAGGAGCTTACGCCCGACCAGAAGCTACGCGCCGCGCAGGCTATCATCGACCGCTTCTATGTCGAGGAGGTGGACAACGACACTATTGTCACCGAAGCTATCAAGGCAATGCTCAAGACTCTCGACCCTCACTCGGCATACACCACGCCCCAGGAGACGAAAGACTTCACCGAACCGCTCAACGGCAAGTTCAGCGGCATCGGCATACAGTTCAATATGCTTGAGGATACTGTCTACGTAATCCAGACCATTTCGGGCGGACCGTCGGAGAAAGTAGGAATCGTCGCCGGCGACCGCATCATCAGCGCCAACGACACCCTCCTTGCCGGCAAGAAACTGCCCAACAGCAAGGTGATGAAATCGCTGCGCGGTCCGAAAGGCTCGCACGTCATGCTCAAGGTGAAACGCGGCGAGGAATTCATTGATTTCGACGTAGTGCGCGACGACATACCCCTCTACAGTGTCGACGAGTCGTTCATGGCTAATCCGACAACGGGCTACATCCACATCTCCCGTTTCGCCGAGGAGACTCCCGAGGAGGTGCGCAAGGCGATATCGAAACTGCGCGGGCAGGGCATGCAGGACCTGATAATAGACCTGTCGGACAACGGCGGCGGCTATCTCGGCGCTGCTTTCGAGCTGGCGCAGGAATTCCTGCCCTTCGGCACGCCTGTCGTCAAGACCATAGGCAGGGCGCAGCCGGAGCAGAAATACGTCACCGAGAAGGAAGGCTCGTTCCTCGACGGCAAGCTCGTCATAATAACGAACCAGTACTCGGCTTCCGCCGCCGAGATTCTTTCGGGAGCGATTCAGGACAACGACCGCGGACTCATCGTCGGACGACGCACATTCGGCAAGGGCCTCGTCCAGCGCCCCTTCCCCTTCCCCGACGGCTCGATGATACGCCTGACCGTGTCGCGCTACTACACTCCCTCCGGTCGCTGCATACAGAAGCCCTACGACAAGGGTCGCGGCGAGGAATATAACCTCGAGCTTCTCAGCCGCTACAAGGACGGCGAGCTCTGGCACTCCGACAGCATCCCTCGTCCCGACTCGCTGCGCTACGAGACCCTCGTCAACCACCGTCCCGTCTACGGTGGCGGCGGCATCATCCCCGACGTTTTCGTGCCTGCTGACACATCGTACTACAGCGTCTACTACCGCGACCTCGTGGCTAAGGGTCTCATCAACCGCTCCGTCATCAATTATGTCGACACCAACCGCAAGGCGCTCCTTGCCCGGTACAAGGACGAGGATGCCTTTGCGCGCGATTTCAGGCTGCCTGACGCGCTCACCGACAGCCTCATAAGCCTCGGCAAGCAGCGCGGTATAGAATTCAACGAGGAGCAGTGGAACCGCTCGCGTCCCCTCGTCGAGGGAATGATGACCGGGCTCATAGCCCGCGACCTCTACGAGAACGCCTCGTACACCAAGCATATCGCACCTCTCGTCAAGGAGTACAACACTGCTCTCGAGCTCATAGCCGACAAACGCCGTTACGAGGCTATACTCAAAGGCGAGGAAGAAAAATAAATTTGCGGAGATAGCGAAAAGTCGCTAACTTTGCAAAAAGTTGCCCGGATGGCGGAATGGGTAGACGCGACGGTCTCAAACACCGTTGGAGCAATCCGTCCCGGTTCGACCCCGGGTCCGGGTACAAACGGGGAGTGGCTCGACCGCTCCCCGTTTTTCTTTACAGTACGAGCATCGGAATAATAGGATGGTTGACATGAGAGTTTTTTGATGTAATAGTCGTATATTTGTGCAAAGAAAGAAGGAAATGAGAAATATTGTAGACGCTATAATCGAGATTGTCGAAGCTCCAAAATACAGGCTCAAAGAATACTCTGAGTCTCACAACAGAGCCAATCAGATGGGGACCGCTCTGGAAGAATATGTCAAGGACTTGTTTGCCGGAACAGTAGGCGAGAAAGACCCGGGCAAACGTAATCAAAAGCTGAGCGAGACATTCTGCTATCTCGGCAACCAGAATAATCCGCCTGACTCCATGTTGAAGAATGAAGGCGATGCGATTGAAGTCAAGAAGATAGAATCTTCGAACGCGGCTCTGCCTTTGAACAGCAGTTATCCTAAAGCCAAACTGTATTCGGACAGTAAAATGATAAACAACGCCTGTCGGACCTGTGAGCATTGGACAGAAAGAGACATGCTCTATGTAGTCGGAGTATTGAAAGATAATATGCTGGAGTCTCTTGTGTTTCTTTACGGAGACTTGTATTGCGCCGACAGAGACGTCTATGAGCGTATCAGGAACTGCATTAGGGAAGGAATACTGGCTATTCCCGATATCGAATTCGCCGACACAAAGGAGCTCGGCCGGGTCAACAGGGTTGACCCGCTGGGAATAACATCTCTGCGTATACGAGGTATGTGGCAGATAGATAATCCATTCCTCGTTTTCGATTATCTATATCGCCGCAACAACGACAAGACGTTCAACTTCGTGGCAGTCATGAGTGAAGAAAAAGCGGCGTCTTTGCAAAATTTCAGCAAGCTTGAGGAACTCCAGCGTGAAAACGAAAATTTCTGTATTTCAGACGGAAAGGTCAAGGATCCGAATAATCCTGCGGTATTGCTGAATGTGAAACTGATAACGTATTCGGTATGATGAATCTTATCAGTCTTTTTTCCGGCGCCGGAGGGTTGGATTTAGGTTTTCATAAAGCCGGTTTCAGGACGATTATGGCCAACGAGTATGATGCCAAAATCTGTCCTACTTTCCGCGCGAATTTCCCCGAGACATATCTGATAGAAAAGGATATCCGAAATATACCTTCTTCCGAGTTTCCTGACGACATCATCGGTATAATAGGCGGTCCGCCCTGTCAGTCATGGAGCGAGGCAGGCTCGTTGAAAGGTATAGAAGACGCCCGCGGACAGCTTTTCTATGAATATATCCGTATTTTACGGGATAAGAGACCTCTGTTCTTTTTGGCGGAAAACGTTTCCGGAATGCTTGCAAAACGTCATTCGGATGCCGTAAGCGGTTTCATGAGAATGTTCGACGAGGCAGGTTATGATGTCAATCTGAAAATGCTCAATGCCAACGACTACGGAGTTCCTGAAGACCGTGACCGTGTGTTTTACATAGGTTTCCGCAAAGATCTGGAGATACACGATTTCAACTATCCTGCACCGCTTAAACATAAGCCTACGTTGCGCGAATGCATCTGGGACCTGCAGGATTCGGCTATTCCTGCGTTACCGAAGAACAAAACCAATGGCGACGCATGCAAAGTGTCGAATAATGAATATTTCGTCGGCGCGTTTTCTCCGATATTCATGTCGCGCAACAGGGTGCGTTCGTGGGACGAGCCCGGATTCACGGTTCAGGCAAGCGGACGCCAGTGTCAGTTGCATCCGCAGGCTCCCAGGATGATAAAGGTAGAGAAGAATCTGCAAAAGTTTGCCGAGGGTTACGAACATCTTTATCGCAGAATGACTGTCCGAGAGGTGGCTCGCGTGCAGAGTTTTCCGGATGATTTCAAGTTTATCTACGAAGACGTAAACTATGGCTACAAAATGATAGGCAATGCCGTTCCGGTCAATCTTGCCTACCACATCGCGATGCAAATAAAGAAAACGCTCATTGAAAAAGGTGTCGCCCTGGTGTAGTATAAGCTTCGCTATCCGATGGCAAGATTCATCATTATTCACAAACAGTCATTGAAGTTATTTGAAATTCAATCTGTTGTGAGGGTTCTCTGTTCTTTTTTCGGGGGATAATATTGTGGCAATCGGATTAATATACTAAATTTGCGAGTGCAAACCGTTATGCAGAAGCCCTGTCGGGGTTCGGGCGGCGGGATGCGGACATAATGAAAAGCGTTTATCCGCGCTGATTCTTGACACTTCGGAATTCTCGCAAAATTTCAATCAATAGTCAAGCAATGAGCAACGGTAGATGCCCGTTGATATGTGATTATATTGCATTCGGCACGTATCCCGAGAGGGATGTCGGGACGGATGTATTGGTTGCATATACAAGCGTAGGGCTTCTTCGTTGCCGTCCGATTATTGATGGGCAATGCGAGAAGCCTCGAAGTATGGGACGGCAACCGATACAGATTCCTTACGCTTTTCTTTTATAAATCAATTAAATGCCAACGAGAGGATGACCGCGGCAACTGAAATGATATGGTAAGTGTAGTATTATTCGTCGCATCCATTGTTTTTGCTTCTTTAGTGAGCAGATTGGGATTATACATGTAAAAATAGCTGCGCTCCGGAAGCATGAAACAACTTCCGGAGCGCAGTGATAGTTTCTGTCGATTGATATTATTCGGCGGGGTAGATGAGGATTTTGGAGAAGTGTATCTGTCCTCGTTTACCGCTGCCGTCGGAGCCTAAGGTGGCGTCGTGTCCTACCGTGAAAGTTACCGAAGACGCGTCACCCACCCATGTCACGGACGTGTCGCCCTCGGCTTGCGCCGGGTCGAGCTTGCCGGTGCTGGGAGCGAAGGTGGTGTAGCGGTAGCTGTTCGAGGACGCTATCTCGAACACAATCTTGGCGATTTTGCCGCTGCAGCTGACCGTCAGCTGGTTGTCGGCATACATGCGGACGTTGCCGGAGCTGTGTATCATCGGTGCTGTGGCGCCCGACATCTGCTCGATGCCGATTGTGTAGCCGTCGACAGTCGTCGTTCCGGGTACGGTCAGCGAGCTTGCCGTCACGGTGACAGCGTCGCCTGCGGGAGGCGTCACGGGCGTATCGCCGCCGGCGCCGGTACCGTCGTAGCTCACGATCTTGCTGCCAGTGGTCATCTGGGGCGTGTTGCCCTTGAAGTTGACGAGAGTGCCGTTGACAACGACCTCAGCACCAACTTTGATCTGGTCGGCGGACGTGAACTTGTCGCCGTTGAGCCAGTAGCCGCGGTAGATGCTGAACGTTGCGCTGCCGTCGGTGATGGTGTATGTGGCATTGCCGAACTGCGTGCTCACCTCCGTTACGGAAGCAATTTTGCCTGTTACATACACATTCTCTATCGAGCCGTTCTCGTCGAGCGCGCGTGCAAGCTGCAGAGCCTTTGTTGCGTTGTACGGACTTGCGAGCGTACCGTCGCCGCTCGGCTCAACGGTGGGAGTGTCAGGATTGTCAGGAGTACCGGAGCCCTCGCCGAGACGGTTCTCGGTAAGGTTCTTCACGCCTGGACCCCCACAGTACTTCATGATGTCGCCTTTGAC
>JAGBDG010000264.1 GCA_017937625.1 Muribaculaceae bacterium
ACGTGCTCGTCGAGCCGGCGCGCAAAATCCGAATAGGCAACAAGCTCTATTTCGGCGACGACGACAGCATGGTTGCCGAGGTGATAGACAACACCACATCGCGCGGCAGAACACTGCGCTTCCTCTACGACGGACCGCACGACGAGTTCAAGAAGCAGCTTTTCGCCTTAGGCATGACCCCGTTGCCTCCATACCTCAACCGTCAGCCCGAGCCCCGCGACGCCGAGGACTACCAGACGATATTCGCGAGCAAGGAAGGCGCCGTTGTGGCTCCCGCGGCAGGACTCCACTTCTCGCGCAGCCTCATCACACGTCTTAAAATCAAGGGTGTCAAGGAGACTTTCATCACCATCCACAGCGGTCTCGGCGCATTCCGCGCAATCGACGTCGAGGACCTGACCAAGCACCGCATGGACAGCGAACAGATGGAGGCAAGTCCCGAACTCGTGGAGACAGTGAACGCGGCGAAGGATGCCGGCAAGAGCGTGTGCGCCGTCGGCACGTCGGTTCTGCGCGCAATCGCCACAGCCGACAGCATGGGCGGACACATGAAGGTCTACTCAGGCTGGACCAACAAGTTCATCTTCCCTCCGTACGACTTCTCGGTATGCAACAGCCTTGTCACCAACTTCCACATGCCTCTGTCGACCATGCTCATGATGGTATGCGCCTTCGGCGGCTACGAGCTCGTGATGAAGGCATACGAGGAGGCTGTCGCCAAGGGCTACCGCTTCGGCTGCTACGGCGACGCGATGCTGATTCTGTAAAAGATATTATTTTTGATTCTTCCGGGCGCTGCCGACCGGCTTTATGCTGTCGGCGGCGCCTATTACGTCGTATGCGCCGAGGGCGTTGCGAAGAGCCTCGCGGGCGGTCTCGGCTTCGGGCGTACGCGCGCGCAACAGGCGCATCACGCCGGCAATGTATTCGTTCTTGCTGCCGAATCCGCACATCTGGGCGACATTGCAGCCGGGAAGCATCGCCTTCTGGTTGTAGACCTTGAGAACCGCGCGGTAGTCGCCCCCGGTGGCGTAGCGGCGGAACTCGGCGCAGAAATTCTCGTAGATTTTGCGCGGCTCTATCTGCGCGAGCATGCCGTCGAGATGCCGCTCGAGGGTGGTTATGTCGCTGAACCGGGCGTCGACGCGGTACTCGACCGTCCTTTTGACGCGGTGGCGGGTATGGAGAAGCGCCTGCTGGCGTATGTCGGCATTGAACATGGCTATGACAGCCTTGCGGACTTTGGAGAACACGCGGTCGGGGTTGTTGCCCGTGGTGACAGCCATGGCGCGCACGACTTCCTCGAGGAGAAGAAGATTCTCGACCTCCGCAACATCGGGCACCATGATCTTCTTGCCACGGAGGTAGCCTACCTCGTGCTCGTCGCGGCGGTCGCGGTCGACAATGCCGTATGAGTCGAGCTTGTGCATGGCGTTGAGGTCGTTGAACGTCCGCGTAGCCTCGATGACCTTGTTGCAGCTGCCGAGGGAGTGGATGGTGAAGTCGGGGAAGATGAGGGGATAGAGGCGCGCGTCGATGGAGCGCTCGCTGTCGCCTTCGATGAAGAGGACGGGCTTGCGGCTGCCGGCGAGGGTGAGGTAGAGCTCGTTGGAGATGCCGGAGCTGGGCGGGAGGATGTCGTAGTCCCATGCGGCTTTCGCCGGGTCGCAGTCGCGTACCCAGACCATGGTGGCGCCGTTGCGCGTGGCGACAAATTCGGTGTCGTGGGTTGTGTAGCAGAACACGCAGTCGTTGCGCAGGTTCTCGAGCCTGTTCCAGAGGGAGCTTGTGATGGACGGGTGGAGGAAAATCTCGGGCGATTCGACGAAGATGACGGAACCCGGTTCGGCGTAGAGTACCGCCGCGGCATAGTAGAGCACTGCCTTCTCGCCGTCGGAGAGGCGCAGGGCTGTGTGCGTGGTCACGTCGACGCCTCTGGTGAAGAGCAGCTTGCCGCTGTCGATGAGCACGCGGTTGCCGCTAAAGATGTCCTGCCAGATTTCTATCACGCTGTCGAGGCGTGTCTTCTGCAGACGTGAGTCCTTGTGGTCGGCGACGGCGAGCTTGTAGCCTATGAGGTTAAGCAGTTCGTCGTGCATGAGTTGTCCCAAGAGGAGTTCGAGAGGCGTCGCCGGTTCGTTCTTCGCGAGATGAGCCGTCACAGCCTGCGAAAATATAGTCTGCATCTGCGGCGAGAGACTGTCGACAGAGCTTATTTTCTTATAGATGGCGTGGAGCGCCGACAGGGTGTAAGCCTTGGCGCCGAGAGATTCTGCCGTTGCGGCGGTGAAGCGGGTTTTGCCGGCGCCGTTGGCACCGACGATAATCAAACACTGCCCCGGCGAGAGACCGAGCGTTTCGGACTTGCCGTTGCGGCGGGAGGGGAGACTGATTTTCATGGCAGCGTGAGTATAAGGTTTATTTTCGTGTCTTTGTCTTGAATTTCTTGAGTTCCTTGAGAACCCTTTCGCGCGGCATTAGCGGATTTTCGATGGCGAGCTCGAGAAGGAAATCGAGATACTGCCTGAATTCTTTCTCGTCGGAGGCTCCGGTGATTTTTCGGAGGCGCTGTGCGTTGAGCTGTCGCTTGAAAGAGAAGAGTGCCGTACCCTCGGCGCGCAGCTGCTCGCTCCGGGCGCGGATGGCCGCGGTCTGTCCGACGATAGGCTTGGGGTAGCTGAGATTGTCTGCCTCGATGAGCTGCATGAGCATGTCGAATCGTCGTGGGGTACCGCATTTGTGCTGGAGTCGGCGCAGGGAGCTGTCGGTCATCTTCGCTGCATTGTCGCCCCATGATTTTGCGGCGAGATGGTTGGCAGCGAGGAAGATTACGCGGTCGATGACGCGGCGGTCGTAGTGAAGGCGGCGCATAGCCGTGCCGATGAAGCCCTTGCACCGGCGGTCATGCCCCGGAAAGCAGACGTTGCCGTTTCCGCGGACGGAGCGGCATACCGGTTTGGCGATGTCGTGGAGCAGGGCGGCGAGGCGCATGACACTGTCGGCGGGAACGCGCTCGAGCGTGGCGAGGGTGAACTGCCACGCGTCCGGTCCGCTGCCGTCGCCCTGGCGGAGTCCGTAGAGCTTTTCGAGTCCGGGAAAAATATGCGGCATGGCTCCGCACTGCTGCAGGAGCTCCATGGCGCGGGCAGGATGGTTGCCGACGAGCATTTTCTCTACCTCTGCCTGCATGCGTTCCGGACGGACAATCTTGAGCCTTTCGGCATTCTTCCTCATGCCCTCGAAGGTAGCCGGCTCTATGTCCCAGCCGTAGCGTGCGGCGAGACGGACGGCACGCAGGATGCGCACGGGGTCGTCGTCGAAGGTCGAGTCAGGGTCGTCGGGTGTGCGGATGACCTTGTTGCGGATGTCGTCGACGCTGCAACCGAGGATGTCGAGCAGCTTCCGTCGCGATATGTCGTAGTAGAGAGCGTTTATGGTGAGGTCGCGGCGCCGGCAGTCCTGGTCTATAGGACCGAAGACAACGGTGGGGTCGCGGCGGGTGCGGTCGGTGTATTTTTCGGCGCGGGTCTGCACTATTTCTATGTTCTCGTCGGGAAATTCGGTGAGGCGCAGCATCGCTGTGCCGAACGAGGGAAATGTCACCGGCTCCTTGACTGCAAGGTTCTTGTCGAAAAGCCACTGCGCGAAGTCGATGCCGCCTCCGGGGAGGTCGACGGCAAGGTCGACGTCCTTGATCTCGTCGCCGAGAATCTCGTCGCGGCAGCAGCCTCCGACGGCAAAGACGTGACCCTCCCAGCGCGAGCCTTCGATGACGCCGCGCAGATAGTCGAGTATGCTGTGGTACTGTCCGGTCTGCATTATCCCAAAACTATGTCGCCGAAGAACTCGGGACGGTGGAAATCGGGCTCCGGAGTGTCGATAGGCGCCCAGCTGAGGCAGTAGGGTGGATTGCCTTCGGAGGCGCAGGCGTAGAAGTTAGCCTGCAGGCGCATGTCCTTGGCAGGAACGACTCCCATGAGCTCCCATGGAATGTCTGCCTCGAAGTCCCAGCTGTTTCCGTTGCCGGAGATTTCCGTGCCCAAGGCGACCTCGGGAACGGCGCGTCGGCGGATGGTGGCTATCTCGGACGATGTGAGGCGCGTCGGCTCGGGACGGACAAAGCGATGCGAAGCGTTGACCGATCCGCCGACATTGAACTCGAAGTTCCAGTACTCGCCGTCGGGATGCGGTTTTACGAACACCTCGACGCACGAGTCGCGGCTAACGGGCGACTGGTCGCCGGAGTAGCGGTAGAACAGCGGAGCCTTGGATGTGCGGAAATGAACGTGGAGATACTCGCGGTCGTACCATGCGGCGAAGGATGCCTCGGTGACCTCGTCGAGCTTCCAGCCGTTGCGGTTGTCGACGGGGATGTACTCGAGCCTTTCAGGCATTCCGAAGGGTATGGTGATTTCTTTTTTCATAGGTGTCGCTTACATGAGGTGCTTGTCCAGGAATGCCATGGTGATTCCGACAAGAGCCATGACAATGAGTATGGATGCAATCACGCGGTTTATGATTCTGAGCGAGCGGACGTTGATTCGCTTGCCGAGCTTGCTGACGAGCGTTGTGGTGGCGTACCACCAGAGCACCGCGCCGGTGAAGATGGTGAAATACGCAAATATATGGTGCGGCAGGAGAAACTCCGGCAGAACGAAGTTGAACCGTGCGAAAAGACCGATTATAAAGAAGAGAATCAGCGGGTTGGAGAATGTGAGCAGAAATCCGGAGCCGAATTCGCCCCAGTAGTTTGTCGCCTGATTGTCGGGTGTTTTCAGCGCTCGTGTGGGGTTGTTGCGGAAAAGATAGTAGCCGAAAGCGGCGAGGACTATGCTGCCGATGATCTGTATGAGGAGCTGGTGCGTGTCGAGGAATCCGGTGACGAACGAGAGGCATAAACCGGTGAGCAGACAGTAGATAAGGTCGCTCAAAGCAGCTCCGAGACCGGTGAAGAATGCCGGCCAGCGCCCTTTGCTGAGGGTGCGTTGGATGACGAGCATACCGATGGGTCCCATAGGCGCCG
>JAGBDG010000027.1 GCA_017937625.1 Muribaculaceae bacterium
AGCATTCCTGCGATAGTGAAGCCTCGCAGGATGTCGAGGGCAAGCAGACGCCCTTTGTTCGCGGGCTTGATTGTTTCTGCTGTTACTTTTTCCATATATAGTTGCGTTGATGGTTTCATTCAGATTGTTTTGGCGTGGTGCATTCGTCGACAAGATAGACGATAGACTTGTATGGAATACCGCCGTTGTATGTCAGACCAATCTCGCAAGTGCGCGAGTTGGAATATCCGTATTTGATTCCGGCTTTTTCGAGCTGAGGACGGAGCTTGCGCAGCCCCCAGGCATTGAGTTCGGGATGCGTGAAGCCCTTGTCGCCGGCAAAGCCGCAGCATCCAACTTCGGCAGGGACGAGAACGTCGGTCGAGCATAAGGATGCGAGCTGCACAAGTTTTGACGCGAGTCCCATGCGGCGGGTTGAGCACGTGACGTGAACGGCTACGGGTGTGTCGTGGCGATGGAAAACAAGGTTCGGGGCAAGATAGTCGAGAATGAATTCCGCTGGCTCATATAGCTTGAGGCTCTTTATGTGTTCGCGCATGCGGTGGAGGCATGGGCTCTGGTCGCAGACAACCGGAATTGTTCCGTTTTCCGAAGCCTCGACGAGCGCTTCCTCAAGTTCTCTCACTTTTCGGTCGGCTTCTTCGGGCATTCCCTTGCTTTCCCAAATCATTCCGCAGCAGAGTTGCGAAAGATTCTTCGGGAACCGTACCTCGTAGCCAGCCTTATGACACAGGCGAACGAACACTTCGGAAAGCGCCTGCACTTTCGTGTCGGCTTCTTCGCCGGGTCCCATGACGCGGTTGAGGCAAGACGGGAAATAGACAAGCATTCTCTTTTCCTGCTTCTGAGACGCCGACACGAGTTTCGAAGGATTGTAAGGTTTAGGGAGAGCCGGTGTCCACAAGGGTACGCCGATGCTGTGGAGAGCCTTGCCGACTGTGCGGACGCCGCCGTTCCTGAGGACTGCATGCCCGGCGTCGGCTGCCGCAAGGGTCAGGCGCACACCTTTCGAAACACCGGCAAGATGTTCGGCAGCCCATTTCCCGATTCGGCGAGTACCGTTGCCGATGGTGCGCTGGCGTATGTCGTGAATCATGTCGGCGGTGTTGATCTTCATCGGGCACGATGTGCTGCAAAGACCGTCGCCGGCACATGTCTCGTTTCCTAAGTATCTGAAATCCTTTATCAGACAGGCGAGACGCCTCGGATCCTCGCCTGTTTTCTCAAGTCGCGATATCTCACGCTGTACGACTATACGCTGACGCGCCGAAAGCGTGAGACCGCAGCTTACACAATTCACTTCGCAGAAACCGCATTCGATGCAGCGGTCGACATGCGGGTCGGTCAGAGGCAGAGGCTTCATGCCGTGGATATAGCAGTCGGGGTCTTCGTTGAATATGACGCCAGGATTGAGCAGCCCTGCCGGGTCGAACGCTTTTTTGAGCCGTCGCATTATGTTGAAAGCTTTGGCTCCCCATTCTGCCTCGACGAAAGGCGCCATGTTGCGACCTGTTCCGTGCTCGGCTTTCAGCGACCCCCGGAACCGTCCGATGACGAGTTCCTCAAGTCGGTTCATCAGCAGCTTGTATTTGTCTACGTCTGCCTGAGTGTTGAACGACTGGGCAATTACGAAATGATAGTTGCCCTCGAGGGCATGACCGTAGATGCATGCGTCATCGTATCCGCAGTCTTCTATGAGTTTCGCAAGCTCTACCGTTGCCTTAGGAAGGTCTTCGATGTGGAAAGCGACGTCCTCGATTAGCGCCGTGGTGCCGAGGGGACGCGTGCCGCCGACGGCAGGGAAAACGCCCGAGCGCATCTGCCACCAGGCGGCGACTTCTTCGGGGTCGGTCGAGAAATGAGCCTCTTTGTAGAGTTTGAATGGCTTCAGGGTCTCGAGTGTTGCCGCTATGCGACGGTCGAGAGCTTCCTTTGTGTCGGCATCTGCCTGGAGCAGGAGGGCGGTGAGGTCCGGACCGGTCGTGTCGTTGACGGAAGCGAGCGATTTTCGGTCGAGAAGCTCGCAGGCGTCGACGGTGCCGCTCTTGCGAAGTGCCACGACGGCGCGGCACGCTTCTTCCATATCCTGAAAGTAGAGCATCGCGGAAGCGGAGAACGGCATTTCTGCGGCTGTTCTCATAGTCACCTCACTGATGAACGCAAGAGTGCCCTCGCTGCCGACCATACAGTGCGTGATGATGTCAAACGGATCGTCATAGAGCACGAACGGGTAAATGTTCAGACCGGTTACGTTCTTTATCGAATATTTATGCTTTATCAGCTCCTTGAGGTCGGCGTCATTGTCAATTTCTTCCTTTATCATCTCGATCTCGCCGAGCAGAGCGGGATGGGTGCGGGCGAACTCGTCGCGCGAAGTCTTGTCGCCCGTGTCGAGGACTGTACCGTCGGCGAGGACTATGCGGATAGAGTCGAGAATGCGGTCGCTGTTGGCATGGGTGCCGCATTTCATGCCGGAGGCGTTGTTTGCCACAATGCCTCCGACCATCGCAGCTTTTCTCGACGCGGGATCAGGAGAGAATATGCGGTGATAGGGACGGAGAATCTCGCCGACACGCTCGCCGATGATTCCGGGCTGTAGCGCAATGCGCGTCGCCTTGTCATCGAGAATTCGATAGCCTTCCCAGAACTTGCCTGCCACGACAAGTATGGAATCCGAAATAGCCTGACCGGACAGACTCGTGCCTGCGGCACGGAATGTGACGGGCAGATTCATGGAAGCAGCAGTCTGGAGCACTAAGGATACTTCCGCCTCGTTTTCGGTGCGCACAACCACTTGCGGGAGCTTGCGGTAGAAGCTCGCGTCCGTGCCCCATGCGAGCCGGCGCAGTTCGTCGGTGTAAATGCGGTTCTTGCCGATTCTATCGCTTATCGCCTTGACGAATGCACGATACTGCTGCTTTATGTCTTCCATCGGGTTTTATTTATAAAGATAATACTTTGAGGAGGCTTTGCGGAAAGATTCAACGTCCTTGTTCCAGTAGTCAATCATGTCAGCAACCCTATAGTTCTTTGCAAAACGCTTGCGTATTTCCTTGCTGCCGCAAACCTTGTCCCACATGTTGAAACGCTTGGGGTCGGCGTTCTCGAAAAGCTTTCCTTCGGGATAGAGCTCGTTCATTGCCTCGATGGCATAGAACTGGACGAGCGTAAGGGGTGCTTTTTCGCGGTCTGTGATATAAATTTCAACGCCTTGAAGATTCTTGCCCTGTCCCGTGGAGTAGAAAGGCTTGATATGTATCGGACGGAAGCTGACACCCGGGATTTCCTTCGCGTTAAGCGTCTTCGCAAATTCTTCGGCATCAATCCATTCTGCGCAGATGAGCTTGAAAGGCAGCGTGTATCCCACGCCAATGGAAAGATAATAGAATTCGCCGAGAATACCTGTGGCGGGATAGTAGAGCACCGATTCCGGTGTAGGCATGTGCGGCGAGGGAAGCACCCAGGGCATGCCTGTTTCGTGAAAATCCATGTCACGTTTATAGCCCTCCATGGGAACAACGGTGAGTTTTACTTTCTTGCCGTCCTTGAGAAGTCCTTCCTCGTTGATGTACTTGGCGAGCTCGCCGGGAGTCATACCGTAGAGATAGGGTATGGGAAGCTGGCTTACGAAGCTGACGCAGTCGGGCTCGGTAAGATTACCTTCAATTTTGTTACCTCCGACAGGATTCGGACGGTCGAGTACCATGAATTCCTTACCCTGCTCGGCGCACGCCTCCATCGCGAGTGCCATTGTGGAGATGAAGGTGAACGAACGGCATCCGTTGTCCTGAATGTCATAGACAAGAACATCGACGTCCTTGAGCATTTCCGGGGTGGGTTTGCGAGTCTTGCCATATACTGAATAGACGGGAACGCCGGTTGCCTCGTCTACCGAATTCCCTACATGGTCACCTGCATGGACGTCGCCGCGGACACCGTGTTCGGGACCGTACAGTCCTGTAAGTTTGACACCTTTTGCTTCTGCAAGGATGTCGACAGTCGATTTCAGATTGTTGTCGACACCGGTAGGGTTAGTGATAAGACCTACTCGCTTGCCATGAAGACCTTCGAAATTCCTGTCGCGAAGTACTTCGACTCCAGGTTTTACCTGTGCTGATGCGACCAATGCTGTTGCGGCAATAATACCGGCGATAAATGTACGTTTCATTCTTTTTCAGTTTTACGTCCGAAATTCGGATCAATTTTGAGAAATGCGCAGATGCCTATAGTCGCTGCGCAGCATATCATTGTCCATATAAAGAAGTGGCGGTAACCGATGGTTTCCTGCAACCAACCGGCAGCCATTCCCGGCAGCATCATGCCAAGCGCCATGAATCCTGTGCATATCGCATAGTGGGCGGTCTTGTGCTTGCCTTCCGAGAAATAGATGAGGTAGAGCATATATGCCGTGAAGCCGAAGCCATAGCCGAACTGCTCGATGAAAACGCATACGTTGACGGTAAGCAGATCGGGAGCGGTGGCGTAGCTCAGATAGACGAAAGTGAGGCATGTCAGCGACATGGACCAAGCCATAGGCCACAGCCATTTTTTCAGACCGCCCTTTGCAGCTACGATACCGCCGATAATGCCGCCGAGTGTAAGACCGATAATGCCGACGGTTCCGTAGACAATGCCGACCTGACCGGTGGTGAGTCCGAGACCGCCCTTGTCAATCGGGTCGAGAAGGAATGGATTGATGAGCTTTACAAGCTGTGCCTCGGGAAGTCGGTAGAGCAGCATGAAGGCGATAGCCACCCAAGCCTGAGGCTTGCTGAAGAACGACTTGAATGTCTCGAAGAACTCAGAAAATATGCCCGAAGCAGTTGTTCCTGCCTCGTTCGCTCCGTCTGATGCCGGACGGGGAAGCGCCCAGCTGTGATATGCGGCAACGATGAAGAAGAATGCCGAAAGAACGGCGAATACTATCGACCATGCAAGAGGAATATTGCCGGAAGCCCCTTCGAATTTTGCCGAAGTCGATGCTGTCAGCTTGTGGTCTACCTCATAGAATAGGTATGCCGGTTTGTCCCAGTTGTTCTCGTTGAAGACAAAACGGGTCGGGAGTTTGTTCTGCTCGAGCTTGATGCTCTGGTCGCCAGACTTGTGAGTGACGTTGAGCACGATTTCTTCGCCGGGTGCGGGCTTCTTGTTGAGACGCAGACCGACGATTGCAAAGTTATTGTCGCGTGCTGTGAACGGCTGCCTGTCCTCTCCGAATGTCTTTTTAACCCAGGCGGTGAATGCCGATTCCTGATTGTCTGCCACAGCGACGGCAGCTGTCTCCGCTTTCTTCTCTGCGACAACGAAACCGTTGCGCTCGTTCATGTGCTTGACCGAATCGAGCATCAATGCCGAGTACTTGCTGAAAGGCATTGCGACGGCAACTCCGTTTATGTCGACGGTGACTTCTTCGGGTGTGTTGACGGCGACTTGCATTTCCTTCTCAGGAGTGATGAAAGCAAGTTCGCCTTCGAGATCTGGTTCGGCGGAATATATTGCGTCGAGTTGCGGAGCTTTCCACTCTGCTGCTGGGTCGGCGTTGACCGTTATGGCAAGCGGTTCGAGACCCGAATTGGTCTCGATAAGACCGGCTATGATAACGAGCAGACCTTGTCCGGCAACTGTGGCGATACGGTAGAAGGTCGAGCGGATGCCGACGTAGAGCGACTGTTCGTGCTCTGTCAGAGCAAGCATGTAGAAGCCGTCGGCGGCGATGTCATGTGTAGCCGACGTGAATCCGACGAGCCAGAATACGGCAAGCGTAAGCTGGAAGAACAGCGGCGCAGGTATGAAGAACGCTATCGCTGCAAGAGCGAAGGCGATAATCCATTGCATGGTGAGCGTCCACCAGCGTTTGGTGCGTATAATGTCGACAAAGGGGCTCCAGAAGGGTTTGATAACCCATGGCAGGTATAGCCATCCGGTATAGAGGGCAATGTCGGTGTTGGAGATTCCGAGTCGTTTGTACATAATCACCGAGATTGTCATCACGGCGACGTAAGGAAGACCCTGCGCGAAGTAGAGCGTCGGAATCCATGCCCACGGGTTGCGCTTGCTTTTGTCTTTCATCTTTTGGTTCAATATAAGGTTGTGAGTTTCGCACCTTTGAAGTAGTGCGAGAGAATTTGTTTGTAACTATATCCGTTAGCTCCCATTACGGCGGCTCCTATCTGGCAGAGTCCGACTCCGTGTCCCCATCCGGCTCCATAAAGACGGAAGGATGACGGCAGACCATCGGAATCGGCAGGACCGTATTCCACGACAAACGCCGAGGAGTAGAGATGGCTTTTCGAGAGCGTGCGTCTTATCTCGAGTTCCTTGCCTATGGTCATCGTGCGAAGTGTTCCGACAATGCGGAGGCGTACGAGACGTCCTGATGTGCCTCGCTCGACAGGTTCAAGTGCCATGATATCGCCGAAGTCCATGCCTGAGCGTTCGCGTATCAGCGCCGATAGTTCTGCCTGAGAATATTCAACAGTCCAGCGGTAGAAATCGGTTGTTTCCTGGTCGTAGTTGTTGAGCACCTGACGTAAAATTGCGCTGTCGGAGGTGTTGCAGAATGCTTGCGGACGGCTCATTATCCATTCGCGGGCATTCTCCTCGACGGTGAGGTCGGGGAATTCCGTTTCATTCAAATCGTCGCGTGTAGCCTCGAGATAATGATAGTGGTGAGGTTCCCAACAGTTCTCGAATTCCTCGAAAACGCCTCCGCAACATTTGGAGAATCGTGTGTCGCACAGTTTGCCGTCTTCGTCAAGCAATACGGCGCCTTTTGTGGCTCTGATAACCTCAGCGACAGTCTCTGTGGTCTGGCGAGTAATGCCCTGATAGCGCTGGCAGTGGTCGTCGGCGCAGACGTCGAAGTTGACGTGGTCGTCGCGGTCATACCATTTAATCAGTTCGTCGTCTGTCCGATGGCATGACACAGCGCTGTCGCACTTCTTGCTTTTGTCAATCTGAGCGAGCAGCCAGCTGCGGGAAATGACGGCATGAGCCTTAAGAAACTCAGCCGAAGCAGTGGCGCTCATTTCGGAAGAAATGACGCTCATCAGATAGTCCTCCACCGGAAGGATATTAATGAGAGTGAGTTTGTCGTCTTCGACAATAATCCGGACGGCGCCTTTGAAGCGCTGTGTCTCGCGGCGTTCCCAGTGGAAGTTGACGCCGATTGTAACGTCGTAGACTTCAAACGAAACATCCTCGCCGGCAGGTCGAAATTCAATCTGTCCATATTCGTGATTGTTCCAGACAACTTTTCTGTCTTTCGATATGGAGAATGTCTGCCCGCCATGCGTACGGTTGCCTCCCTCGGCAATGTATTCGCCGAGCAGGTCTATTTTTATCTCGCTTGCGCTGAGAATACCTACTTTTATTTCCGGCTCTTTGCTCATGATTATCAGTTGACCTTGCTTGCTATCTGCTGAATCTCGTCAAGGTTCAGGCAGAGTTCATCTATAAGTTTTCTTACGGTATCTGCGTCGAAGCGTTCGAAATCCTGAAGGCGCGGAGTTATGAAAACGCCGCCCATGTCTACCGATGCCGGGCTGATGAGCATGCAGTTGTCTCCCTCTGTACCATAGAAAGAGGGACGATGGCGCTTTCGCGGAATCACGACAAGGCGCACTCCGATAGGAGTAGAGTACGCCAGGATGTTCATCATCGGTTCCTTCTCGCCTTCCGGTACGGGAATTGCCTTGTAAAGACGTTCGAAAAGTTTTTGACCGTCTTCCGCCGATGCCGCATCAATGACGAAGACTTTGAGGGGCATGTCGGTGACAAGCGAAAGAACGCTGTCGCCTTCGATAGCCACTGTCTGCAACTCGGCGCCTTCGAGATTCTCGGCTATTGTCAGAAAATCGGAGTTGCCTGCCTGAAAATGCATGTGGTCGGGCGCCGATGCTCCGCAGCGGGGTCCGTTGTAGAAGACCGTGTACTCGTCAAGCTCCTGCGCGAGTTTTATCATGTCAGAAATGCGTCCGCTGATAAGCTGGTCGGTATGTTCTTTTTCAGGTATCGTCAGATGACGCGGAAAAATCGGGAAAGGATTGACGAGTATAGTATAATGACTGTTCCAGTCGATTCCTCGCTGTTCGCCGGGACGGTTTTCGCCACAGAGAAAGCATTTGCGCGCCTTGAGCGAAGCCGAGTCTACTTTTGCAGCAGAGGACACGGCACGTGCAGGATTGAACTGCGTGCGTATGTGCATCCCGTCGACGTCGAGGTCCTTAACCTTTACGCCGGCGAGAGCCGCGTAGTTGTCGGCAGCCTGCTTCCACTCGCCGAGCTGTTCGGCGATGAATCTGTCAACCTGTCTGCTGTCAGTCATTCTGTTTGGCTTCTTTGTTCATTGCAATACGAGCCTCCAGTTCCCATGTACGGATGCGGTCCTTGTAGAGGTTATTGGCGTTGGTCTTGGTGATGTCGAGTGCGTGGTCTGAATTGTCTTCCCAGCGACGGCAGCAATAGATGACATCGAAGATGCGTCCAATCTGATAATGGCGCGATACCGCAAGACCTACAGCATAGTCCTCGCCATAGCTTGTGTTGGGTATCTTTATCTCACGGACTACAGGAGTATAGAATGCGCGCGGCGCACCGAAACCGTTGATACGGAGTGCGTTGTTGCGACCGTTCTCCGGTGTCCATTCCTTGTGGTCGATAACGCCCGGCGGGAGAATGTTGAGGTCGAGGTCGGTAAGCATATATGTTCCGACGACCATAGCTGAATTGTTGTCATAGAATGCCTTGACAACTTTGGCAATGGTGTTCTCGTCGTAATAAACATCGTCGGAGTCGAGCTGGATGCAGAACTTGCCGGCTTCGGGGTGGTTGGCGCCGACGTTCCAGCAGCCGCCTATGCCGAGGTCTTCGCGGGCAGGAATGATGTGTATCACTCTCGGGTCGCTCGTGAATTCCTCGATAGCCTCGGATGTGCCGTCGGTGGAATGGTTGTCGATGATAATAAGATTGAAAGGGAAATCCGTCTTCTGTTTTAGGACGCTGCGGATTGCGTCGCGGATGGTGCGGACGCGGTTGCGGACAGGAATGATTACGGATGCCTCGTTCGCGAAATCACCGCGGTCGAACTCGATTTTGTCGAACACCGGCTTGAGATAGCCGTCGACAGCCTTTAGATGGTCGGTGCAAGCTTCTTCCATCTCTATCTGGACAAAGCGGTTCTTAGGGTCGACATAGTCGAATATCTGCTCGCCGCTTCTCTTGCTTTCAACGGTTACGTCGGTGTAGAGGTATTCGTTGATATGAACGACGGGCGCGATGCGGCTTATGCGCAGACGGAGGTCATAAAGTCCGGCAGCCTTGTATTCTTTATTGATGCCGGCTGCGGCAAGCTTGTAATATTCTGTATTGAAGAACAGCAGCGGACCGAAATCGAAGTCGTCGCGGAGCGAGCCGAACTGATAGTCGATTACCGGAGCATTGCTTTTCTTGCCGTCGACGATGGTGTAGTGGTCGGAGTAGAGCATGCCGGCTTTGCTGTCGCGTGCGATTGTCACAAAGCGGTCGGTTGCGAAATAACCGGGCTCGAGTGTGTTGTACTTGGTGTAGAGGAGGATATAGTCGGCGTCGGCAGCCTCAGCGATAGCTTTGATTGTCGCGGAGCTGTTCAGCGAATCGGTTTTTATTATGTCGCAGCCGAAGCAGGGCTCTGCGTCTGCGGATGTCGCAAGAAGGGTAATCTTGCCGACGAAGTCGCATTCGCGGAGAGCGGAAACGGTGGCGGAGACCTGTGATTCGTCGATATACGGGATAAAGCAGTGGATTGTCGCGTTCATGATATTAATTTATTTTGAGCGTTTAGGATTTGGATCTGAGAAAAAGTCGAGCACCTGTTTGATGAGATGCTTGCGGCTGTCGGCTTTGTCGATGGTTTCGAAAGGAAATCCGATGACAACGGTGCGGTAGTCGCCGGCATCGAAAGCCGTTCCGGCGACAAGGTTGTTCTCGGTGTACCGCATGAAAGTGCATCCGCGCTTTGCGTCGGAGGGATAGAAGGAGTCGGGTGACTCTACTGCATAGCAGTCGGCATTGAGTTCGTTGGAGAATTTATACTCGCCTTTGCCGAAGTCTTTGAAACGTGTCGGCACCTGATATGCCTCTCCGGTGACCGAAGCCTGTCCGACGCGCCATTTGTATCCGAGGACGTCCGCGGCGAAAGCCTGATCGGCTTTCTTTGTCTCCTCGTCAGAATTGTCATTGTCCCAAAGGTCGGTGGCGACGTACGCTCCGCTGATGAAGAAGTCACAGCCGGATGCGGTGAGAGCGGTTATGCGGTTTTGCAGTTCGGGAGTGAACGATTTGAAGCGGGTACCGTAGAATCCGCGTCCCTGCTTGATTTCTTTCTGTTTGCCGAGGATGAGATCGACCGTGGCGGGAGTGTCGGCGCTTTGACAGAAAGCCTCGACGCTTGATGAAACAAAAGGACGACCGGCAGCTGCGATAGCCTCGCCGTGGATGTAGACATAGTCGAAAGTGTTTCCTGCGATTACTTTGTCCTCATAGTTGGCACGTGAGGCTCCGAAGCCTGCGGCGTCATCGTCCATCCACGGGATGTCGCGGCGGAACTCGAACATACTGCCTATGAAAGAGATGTCCTGAATGTAAGGAACACCATGGTCGCGTATGTCGTAGAAACCGGCGATGTCGCCCGAATCGAAACGGTCGGGAGCGCTGACACGGGTGAAGCCGTTGACAATGGTTACAGGGTCGCCCGGACGGTTGCACAGCGCGAGCACTTCCGAGGGGAAGGAAACGCCGCCGTTGTTGCCGGCGATGATTCGGTATGAATGGATGTCGCTGTCGGTGACTGTGACATTATATTCAGGTGATTCGACCTTAGCGGCGAACTTGAACTCGCCGTCACCCGTGCGTTCCTCGATTATGTAGAATGTCGGCGTTGCCGTAGATTCGAGAGAGTCGACGGTCTCGCTCCAGGTCAGACGGTAGTTGTCGGCGTTTCCTTTGGTGATGGCAAAAGCGCGGACAGGCAGCGGCTGGACAATGTACGGACGGTTGTCGCGGTGGGCGATGAATTTCAGCATAGCCTTGTAGACGGCACGCGAAACGGTGAAACGGAATGCGGGGTCGAGTCCGTACGACATGTCGGCAAGATTCTGGTGCGAGAGCAGTTCGAGGAGCATTGCCGGTACCTGAGGCGAACGTGCCTCATGGTAGCTTTTGTCCCACATGCCGCGGCGCGTCCAGTTTGGCTCGAAGCCTGCGCGGACGTCTTCGGTAATCTGCGTCATGATAAGGTCTGTGAGGTCGCGTGATGCGAGACGCGATGATCCGTTGCCTGTCTTGTCGCCGGTAGTACAGTAGATGCCGAG
>JAGBDG010000265.1 GCA_017937625.1 Muribaculaceae bacterium
AAGCGTCGTTCCTAGGCAACATCGCGCTCAACGACTACCGCTTCATACCTCACAACCGTACCACAAAATTCGGCACGGCAACCGATGCAAAGGAATTCACCGTATATTTCGACGGAATGGAGAAAGACCGCTTCGAGACATACTTCGGAGCCCTCAGCCTCAACTACAAGCCCAACAAGGCTAACGACTTCACCTTCCAGGCATCGGGCTACCTCACCAACGAGCTTGTGTCCTACGACATCTCCGGCGAATACTGGCTCGACCAGGCAGGCACCGGCAGCGGCGACGACAACACCTCTATAGGCGGCGAGCTCGGTGTCGGACGCTACCATGAGCATGCCCGCAACCGCTTCCGCGCCTCGGTGTTCGCTCTGGCGCTCAAAGGCAACACGGGCATTAACCGCCACAACCTGAGCTACGGCGTGACATACAAGCACGAGACCATGTACGAGCGAGCACGCGAATGGGAGCTGCGCGACTCGGCGGGATACTCGCTGCCCTTCGACCCCGACGCCCTCAAAGTAATCTACAACCTGACGTCGAACCACGACGTAAGCAGCAACCGTCTGGAGTTCTACGCCATGGACACCTACCGCCTCGAGACGAAAGCGGGCTATCTCAACCTAAACGGCGGCGTCCGCATGTCCTACTGGGACTACAACAGCGAGTTCCTCGTTAGTCCCCGTGTCAGCGCAGGATTCGTCCCCGACCGCAACCCGCGCCTTGCCCTGCGTCTTGCCGCCGGTCTCTACTACCAGTCGCCATTTTACAAGGAATACCGCATGCCCGTCACCGCCTCCGACGGCAACATAGTGGTGAATCTCAACGATAAAATCAAGAGCCAGCGCTCATGGCAGGTCATAGCCGGCGCCGACTACACCTTCCGTGCCTTCGACCGTCCCTTCAAGATCTCCGGCGAGGCATATTACAAGAATCTCGCGAACCTCGTACCCTACGAAATCGACAACCTAAAGATTGTCTACACGGGCATCAACCAGACAAAGGGCTACGCCATGGGGCTCGACTTCAAGCTCTTCGGACAGTTCGTGCCGGGCACAGACTCATGGGTAAGCTTCTCGCTCATGAAAACGCAGGAAGACCTAAACGGCGTCAAGGTTCCCCGTCCGACCGACCAGCGCTACAGCTTCGCACTTTTCTTCACCGACTATTTCCCCAAGTTCCCGAAACTGAAATTCAACCTCCGCGGCATTTTCTCGGACGGTCTGCCCATGACGGCTCCGCGAGGCAGCCGCGACAAGGGATACTTCCGCGCGCCGGCGTACAAACGCGTCGACATAGGACTCGCATACGCCCTGCTCTCGCCTCCAAAGGAAGGCGAGCCGCGAACCGGACTCGGACGCTACTTCAAGAGCATCTGGCTCGGCGCCGACGTGTTCAACCTCCTCGACATAAGCAATGTCAGCAGCTACTACTGGGTGACGGATGTCAACCGCCTCCAGTATGCCGTACCAAACTACCTGACACGCCGACAGATAAACCTGCGGCTTTCGGTGGACTTCTGACACTGCGGAAGCTTCCCGCATAATAAGACAGGAATTTGCAGACGCGACGAACATTGGGACGCCGCGTCACGTTTTATTATAAGTCAATAAAACAAACCTCTCTTATTATGAGTACTAAAAAAAGCATCAAGGGCACGCAGACTGAAAAGAACCTTATCATTTCCTACGTTGCCGAGTCAACTGCCGTGACGCGCTATAATTTCTACGCCTCGCAGGCAGAAAAAGAGAATTATTTCCCCATCCAGAAAGTATTCCTGGACACAGCCGCCAATGAATTCAGACACGCAAAAGTATATTTCAAATACCTTGAGGGCGGCAACTTGTCTGTTCCCGTGAGCGTAGACGCCGGTGTCATCGGAACGACAGCCGAAAACCTTGCCACCGCAGCCCATGAAGAGCTTGTCGAGGGCAGCGAACTCTACAAGGCATTTGCCAAGACCGCCAAGGAAGAAGGTTTCGACGACATAGCGTCGCACTTCCTCGCCATCGCGACAATCGAGGAGCATCACCGCCGTCGCTTCCTCCACTACCTCAAGCAGGTCGAGGAAGGAACCGTATGGAAACGCGAGAAACCTATCATCTGGAAATGCCTCGTGTGCGGCTACGAATACAAAGGCACCGAACCGCCACAGACATGTCCGGCATGCGACCATCCGCGCGAGCACTACATGGCAATGGACTACGCGGAAGGTCTCGAATAAGCACACAACATAACTGACAGACACGCAACGCCCCGGGAGCAAGGATGCTTCCGGGGCGCGGTGTTTTCAGACGATAGCGGAGCTTATCTGCCGCCGCCGAGTGCCTGATAGAGGTTTATGACCGAGCGCGAGCGGGCAAGCTCGGTGTTGATGCCGTTGATCTGTGCAGAGAGGAGGCTCTGCTGTGCGGTGAGCACTTCCAGATAGTTGGTAGAACCAGTCGAGTACAGCATGAGGTCCTTGGTGTATTCCACCGACTTCTCGAGATTGGCTATCTGCTCTACGAGGTAGGAAGTCTTCTGGAGGCTCTTCTCGTAGACAGTCAGAGCGTCCTGCACTTCTGCGGCAGCGTTGAGCAGGGCGTACTCGAAGCTGTTGAAAGCCTGCTTCTGCTGAGCCTTGCTTGCCTTGAGGCGCGCGATGTTCTGTCCGCGCATGAAGATGGGCGCTGTCAGCGAGCCGGCGAGCGAGTAGAACCATTCGCCGGGGTTCTTGATTACAGAACCGAGGAGGTTGGTGAAACCGCCGTTAGCCGTAATCGTGATGCCCGGATAGAAGGCGGCACGGGCGCTGTTGGTGGCATAATATGCCGATGCGAGCGACTGTTCGGCAGCCTGCACGTCGGGACGGCATGCAAGCTCAGCCATTGGTACACCTGCGCGTATCACCTGCGGCACTGCGAGGGTTGCGTTCTCGGTAACGTCCCATTCCTGCGGCAGAGTGTTCAGGAGAAGGCTCATCGTGTTGTTGAGCTGGTCAAGCGAAGTCTCGATGTCGGCGATCGACGCCATGATGCTGTAGTAGTTGGCGGCTGACTGCACCACGGCTGCCTCGGTTACGCCGCGTCCGGCTTCCTTTAGGTCGCGCATGGTGTTGACAGTCTCTTTCCAGAGTTCCGACGTGTGGCGCGACAGGGTGAGCTGGGTGCGCACAGCCGAAATCGAGTAGTATGTCGTTGCGACAGCCGAGATGATCTGGCTTCTCACAGCCTGAGCGTAAGCCTCGCTCTGCAACAGAGCTGCCTTGGCGCCGCGGTTGCTGTTGAGCAGCTTGCCGAAGATGTCGACTTCCCAGCTGAGCTGTGCCGGAAGAGTGTAGCTCCATGAGAGGTCGCTGCCCGCCATCGACGAGCCCGAGCCGTTGGGAGCGAGGACGAGCGAGGGAAGATAGCTCAGGCGCGCGCCCTTGAGGTTAGCCTGCGCCACCTCGACGTTGAGCTGGGCGTTGCGCAGGTTGGTGTTGTTCTCCAGCGCAAGGTTGATGAGCTCGACGAGCTTGGGGTCGGTGAAGACATTCTCCCAAAGGAGGTTTCCGAAAGCCGCCGAATCGACAGGCTGCTGACGAGCCTCGACGTATGCCTTGGTGAGAGCCGTCGAGGTCGGAGTCTCGTACTTCTTGTATATATGGCAGCTCGAGAGTGATGCCGTCAGGGCGATGCCCACGGCAATCCGGGCTATTCTGTTCATTCTCATAATCATATTATTATTGAGCGTATTGTTCGATTTCGTTGGCGATAGTGCCGCCGGGTTCTTCGTTATGCCACTTGATAGGCTTGATCTTCTCCTGAATAAGCTCGAAGACTATGAACAGTGCCGGAACCACGAAGATCTGGCATATCATACCGATGAGCATACCGCCGACCGAACCTGCGCCGAGGGCGCGGTTACCGTTGGCGCCTACACCGTTGGCAAACATCATAGGCAGAAGACCGATGACCATGGCAAGTGAAGTCATGAGGATAGGACGCAGACGGGCAACGGCGCCGGCGATGGCGGCGTTGAAGACGCTCATACCGGTCATTCGGCGTTCGAGAGCGAACTCGACTATAAGAATCGCGTTCTTGGCGAGAAGACCGATGAGCATGATCAGAGCAATCTGCAGATAGATGTTGTTCGATATGGCGAAGATGCGGGCGAAGATGAAGGCGCCGGCAAGACCGAACGGTATCGAAAGGATGACGGCGAAGGGGAGCATGTAGCTCTCGTATTGTGCCGACAGGAGGAGGTAGACGAAGAGGAGACACAGCGCGAAGATTGTGGCGGTAGCGCTGCTTGCGCCCGAGCCTGCTTCCTCACGTGTCATGCCGGCGTACTCGTAGCCGTAACCCTGCGGCAGGGTCTCGGCTGCCACGCGCTGGATTGCAGCGATGGCATCGCCGCTGGAGAAGCCGGGGTTAGGAGTACCGGAGACAGAGATGGACGTGAACATATTGAAGCGGTTCATCAAGTCGGGACCGTAGACACGGGTAAGCTTGACGAAGTTCGATACCGGAGCCATCTCGGAGCCGTTGCGAATCTTGACGCTGTTGAGAGTCTCGGGATTGATGCGCGACTCGGGAGCTGCCTGCATCATTACGCGGTAGATTTTGCCGAAACGGTTGAAGTTCGACACGTACATGCCGCCATAGTAGCCCTGAAGAGTCGTGAGGATGTCGCGGGGGCTGATGCCTGCCTTCTTTGCCTTCGCTGCGTCGATATCGATCATGTACTGCGGGAACGAAGGATTGAAGGTGGTGTACGCAGCCTGAATCTCAGGACATGCGTTGAGCTTGGCGAGGAATGTCTGCACAACTCCGAAGAACTGGTTGACGTCACCGCCTGTTCGGTCCTGCATCTCGAGCTCGAAACCGTTGGTGGCGGAGTAACCGGAAATCATAGGCGGAGCGAAAATCATGACACGTCCGTCCTTGATGTACTGCGACGAGAGGTAGTAGAGCTGCTTGATGATGTTGTCGGCGCTCTGGCTCTTGTCGCGCTCGCTCCAGTCCTTGAGCTTCATGATGAAGGCTCCGTATGTCGGACCCTGACCGGCGATGAAGCTATAGCCGTTGATCATCATTCGGGTCTTGATGCCGGGAATCTGTGCGGCGAGCGAGTCCAGCTGGTCGAGAACCTGACCGGTACGCTCCTGCGAGGAACCCGCGGGCATGTCGACCATGGCGAACACTACGCCCGTATCCTCGTTTGGCACGAGTGCCGACTGTGTGGTACTCATAAGCCATACGAGCACTGCGACGGCCACTACTACAGAGGCGAAAGAGGTAATCTTATGGTTGCCGAACCACGATGCCGTCTTGCGGTAGCTTTCGAGCAGGCGGTTGAAGCCCGACTCGAACCATTTGTGGAAGCGCTTGCCGAAAAGTCCGAGGACTGCGACAATTGCCACGGCGTAGGCTATGCACGAAAGGAGGACGTTATGGAAGCTGTACCAACCGAGCACCATGAAGGTGACGGCGGCGATGATGAGCACGAAGGTGATGACAGGGTTGATGTCGAGAGCGAAAGTCTTCTTGGCGCGCTGCTTCATGACCTCGCCCGCAGCCTTGTAGGCGTCGCTCATGCGCTCGCCCAGACCGGGGACTGTGCCGTCCTCTTTTTTATGAGGCTTGAGGAAGATGGCGCAGAGTGCCGGCGAAAGGGTAAGGGCGTTGACAGCGGAGAACGCGATGGCTATTGCCATGGTGAGACCGAACTGGCGGTAGAACACACCTGATGTACCGGGCATGAACGACACGGGGATGAACACGAGCATCATCACGAGGGTAATCGAGATAAGCGCTCCGGCAATCTCGCCCATGGCGTCGATGGAGGCGCGGCGTGCCGACGTGTAGCCCTGGTCGAGCTTGGCATGTACTGCCTCGACGACCACAATGGCGTCGTCGACCACAATGGCAATCGCGAGCACGAGAGCCGACAGGGTGATGAGGTTGATCGAGAAGCCGATAAGGTTCATCACGAAGAACGTACCGATAAGAGCCACGGGGATGGCGATGGCGGGGATGAGGGTCGAGCGGAGGTCCTGGAGGAAGACGAACACCACGAGGAACACGAGGATGAATGCCTCGATAAGGGTATGTACCACATTATTGATGGAGGCATAGAGGAACTCGTTGTTGTTCATAGGAATCTCGAAGGTACATCCCTCGGGAAGGTCCACTGCGAGACGGTCGATGAGCGCCTCGCATTCCTTGATGATCTTGGTGGCGTTGGAGCCCGGGGTCTGGAACACGATAGCCTGCGACGAAAGATGACCGTTGGCCTTGTTGGCGAAGCCGTAGGTTACACGGCCGAGCTCGATGTCGGCTACGTCCTTGAGATAGAGAACCTCGCCGTTGCTGCCCGTGCGCACGACGATGTCGCCGAACTGCTCGGGAGTGGTAAGACGTCCGCGGTAGCGCATGATGTACTGGAACGACTGGTCGCCCTGCTCGCCGAAGGCGCCGGGCGCAGCCTCGATGTTCTGCTCGGCGAGTGCAGCCGAGATATCGGTAGGCATCATGTGGTACTGAGCCATTACCTCGGGCTTGAGCCAGATACGCATGGAGTAGTCGGCGCCGAACGCCATCACGTCACCAACGCCGCTGACACGTTGTAGCTCGGGGATGACGTTGATTTTCATGTAGTTGTCGAGGAACTCCGTGGAGTACTTCGGCACTGAGCAGGTATCGACGATGGCGACACTCATAAGCATCGAAGTCTGGCGCTTGCGGGTCTGGATACCCACCTGGTTGACTTCGGAAGGAAGAAGGTTGGCGGCGGCGGAAACACGGTTCTGCACGTCGACGGCTGCCATGTCGGGGTCGAAGCCCTGCTCGAAGTAGACATTGATGGTTGCGGAACCGGTGTTGGTAGCCGTAGATTTCATGTATGTCATGCCCTGGGCGCCGTTGATCGATTCCTCGAGAGGAGCGATGACGGAGTTGAGCACGGCGGCTGCATTCGCGCCGCTATAAGTGGTGGACACCGAGATGGTAGGCGGCGCGATGTCGGGATACTGCGTGATAGGCAGCGATGTAAGACCGATAAGACCGAGCAGAACGATGAAGATAGATATCACCGTTGACAGCACCGGGCGGTTTATAAATCTGTCAAGTTTCATTATGGCGAATTGACTTTATTCTATAATAATGTGTGAATATCACTTCGTTTTCGGGGTGACGGGCATATTGGCGCGTACCGATGTGCCTACGCCTTCGGTGACGATGCGGTCACCGGGCTTCAGACCGGATGTGACCACGTATGTCTTGCCGTCGTTGTACGGCTCGATGGTGATTGCGGTAGGAACTGTGATATTGCTGTCGTTGAGGGTGTAGACGTAGCGGAGGTCCTGAAGCTCGTATGTAGCCTTCTGGGGAATTACGATGGCGTCATGGCTTACGCGCGGAATGATGATCTGACCGGTGTTGCCGCTGCGGAGCATGCCGGAGGGGTTGTCGAAGAGCGCGCGGGCAGAAGCGGCGCCCGTGCTGTTGTCGATGACGCCCGATACAGTTGCCACGG
>JAGBDG010000266.1 GCA_017937625.1 Muribaculaceae bacterium
AACAGCCGACGGCGCAGAAAGCGGAAAACCACAGACTTTCGAGACACTCAAGCCTCTGCAGCTGCCCAACGCCGGATTCGAGGAATGGTGTAAACCAGCCAAACCTTACCTGATCTGCAGCGATGAGAGCAAAATGTTCTGGGATTCGGGCAATCATGGATCGTCGACAATGAATAAGAATGTCACTACGCCTGATGAAACTCTCAAGCATTCAGGAAACTATTCTGTCAAGCTTGCGTCGCAGTTCGTGGGTATAGGCAGCCTCGGCAAATTCGCGGCAGGAAATTTGTTTATCGGCAAATATCTCAAAACTGACGGTACCGATGGTATCCTTGGTTGGGGACGTCCTCTGTCGGAATGCGAAGGCGAGTATTGGAAACTGCCGACGTCGGTAAAATTCTATGCCAAGTATGCTCCCGTAGCAATTACAAGTGCGACTAACGATAGCGGTGTCAAAGAAGGCGATCCTGATACAGGAATCGTATATGTGGCTTTTGTCGACGATACCGATACGGGCAAGAAGGACTATAACGGCGAACAATGGGGTGTCGTTGTCATGACAAAGACGAAGCAGCTTTTCAATCAGAACGACGCCAATGTCGTGGCTTATGGCGAATATGTCTTCAGCGAGGCAACCGCAGGCGACGGCATGGTTGAGATCAACATCCCGCTCGAGGTCAAGAAGTCCGGCGTTACGCCTACACGAATCATCATGGTAGGCTCCGCAAGCCGCTACGGCGACTACTTCACCGGCGGCAACGGCTCGACCCTCTGGCTCGACGACATCGAGTTCGTATACTAAGCATAAGGCATATTCATCAAAGGGCTGCGGCACTCCGCAGCCTTTTTTGTCCTTCCGCGGGAATTTATGCAGATTAATGAATATATGCGAAAAACACTGATAACGAATAAGTTGTTATTGGTATATAAAATTAATTGATAAATTCAAAGATTAATTGTATATTTGTGGCTGCAAAAGACACTATGTTTCCTCATTGTGTCGTTCAGTCTATATCTCAATAATATATTCTGGAAATGAAAGATATCAAAGTTGAAATGTTTGCCCTCTGTCAGGGCGTCCATAATTTGAATGGTCATCTCACCGTAGTCAATACTATGGATGATTTCTGTGTTCGGACGTTTCCTGCCCGCATAACATTCGGACTCGCTATAAAGCTTTATATCAAGGCTTCGGTCGAAGGTGAAAAGTTATTGAATATTTCGATTGTTGATAAATCAGACGAGAATCATGTCCTTCCGGTGATAAAGACGAAACTTCACATAGAACGGCTTGAGAGAGCGAGCCATGTCAACATCGCAGCTAATCTTCAGAACGTGCTTTTCGATAAGGAAGGCGTGTATGATGTGCATCTGGAGCTGGATGGAAAGCGGCTTGATGATTTTGCATTTAGTGTGATACAGAAATGAGAACGATTACAGAATCTTCAGATAAAGACAAGGGCTTTTCAATAGATCTGTCGATAAGCCGTGACGACAAGAATCTTGACATTTCCCGCCGGGATCTGAACATACAGGAGGTTCGTACCAACTATGATTATTGGAACAGAACATCGAATGTTCTGTCTTCAAATAATTATGATAGCGCCGATTTTCGCAAAATCGTCGATATGGGTGAAGATGCCGTTCCGGGAATTTTAGAGATAATAAAAGACCATCCGGATCCTGTCGTACATGCACTTGATCTCATATATCCCGGCTATATGACGTATAACGGATATGTTTCACTTGAGGATGTCTGCAGAACATGGATTATAACACTGATAGCGCTCGGGAAAGCCTGACACGTGCCGACGTCTTTGGCGACGCTCTCAAGCATGATGTTAATTTCAAGCTGCTGAGTCCGTTCTCCTACAAGTATAATTGCATAGCTTTTGCAATGGGAATGGATGACCGTTGGGTCGACCATTCGGATATTCCGTGGCACTGGTGGCCACCAGTGGCAAAGGGTCCTTCTGTAGAACATCTGAAAAATGCGTTTCAATATTTCGGTTTTGAAGAATGCGGGCTTGACGATACTGTGGACGATCAGTACGACAAAGTCGCTCTATATCATGTCGGTCATGATTGGACTCATGCTGCGCGAATCGTCGACAACGGGATATATCACAGTAAGTTCGGCGAGAGTTATGACGGGCGCCATAGCTCGGGAAACGTATTGCAGGCTCAGTATGGAAGCGTTTGCCTGATAATGCGTCGTTTAAAAACAGATTCTCATCTTACCGACAACCTCAAGGGAATAGCTCCGGGTGAGATGCATCTTAACATTAAGGTAAATATCGGCGGCACTATGAATCATCTGGTTGCATATAACGGCAAAACGTATCTTGGTCATTATGGGCGAGAAGTAAGGTTGCAGAGCGGCAAAATCAGTCTGGTATAACCTGTCGGTGTTGACATGGTCAGGAGAGTTTTTATGTGAGTTTTTATGCGCCGGACGGTGAAAAATTTTGCAGAAATGTTTGCGGTATGAAAAAAATGCGCTAACTTTGCATCGCAAAACCAAATGGTGCCCATAGTTCAGTTGGTTAGAACGTCGGATTGTGGTTCCGAAGGTCAAGGGTTCGAATCCCCTTGGGCACCCAAAGCAAGCTTCGGCTTGCTTTTTTTATGCCCTTGACAATATATCAGAAAAATATTTGTATTTTTGTATTTCAGATAAAGCGATGAATCTTTCTTTGGAATACATACGACAACTTACATCAGGCAACGAAGGTGTTGATGTAGAGTTTAAGGAGACCACAGGTCAGCTAAACCGTGGAATGGAGACATTATGCGGCATGATTAACGGCAAAGGCGGAGTGGTAGTGTTCGGTGTTTCAAATAAAGGAATAATTGTCGGTCAGAATAAAGGAGACAAGACGACACGCGAAATTGGTGAAGCACTCAATAAGTTTGAGCCTGCGGTTGACCTTCAACCTGTCTACATTCGTCTTAAAGATACCGACAGATTTCTCATCGCTTTCCAGACTGACGGTCTTGAAACCGACAAGCCGTATTTATGGGACGGCAAGCCCTATCAAAGATATGACAGCGTTACGAGCGTGATGCCACGTGAGAAGTTCTTGAAATTGCACGAGGCTCAACATGGTCTGAAATACAAATGGGAAAATGAGGTTAATCGGGATCTTGGTGTAGATGATCTTGATGACGCCTTGATTCTCAATGTAATTCAAAGCGCAGTGAGGCGCGGACGACTTCCAAATTCGGCACAAAACGATAATGTTGAAACTGCTCTGAAAAGACTTAAGCTCGTTAAGAACGGACATCTTTGCAATTCTGCAGGTGTGCTGTTCGGTACGAATCTCACGGATTATCCTCAATGCAGATTACGTCTCGCCCGATTCAGAGGTACTTCTAAACAAGACTTTATCGACAACAGGCAGGAAGAAGGAAATATTTTTCAGCTGGTCGATGCAGCAATGTCCTTTTTCTTCAAGCATCTTAATCTTTCTGGTACGACCCGCAACAGAATAGTGCGTGCGGATGAGCTTGAGATTCCATATGATGCTCTGCGCGAAAGTGTTGTAAACGCCTATTGTCATAGAAACTGGGGATATGAAACAGCCACTGTGGGCATTGCTATATATAATGACCGTATCGTGATAGAGAATGCGGGACGCTTTCCCGCAAGAATATCGCCAAATATTCTTGTGCGAGAAGAAGATGAAAACAGTGACAACACCTCTCTTCCTCCAAATCCAACGATAGCCAATGTCATGTATCTCGGTGGTCTTATTGAACATCGGGGCCGTGGTCTCTCTCTGATGGCAAAAGAATGCGAGCGAGTGGGTTTGCCCGCTCCAAAATTTAATTCTGACGGCATTACTGTAAGAACTGTTTTTACCCGTCCTGATAGTGCGGCATCGGTAAACTTAGACGAGCTTAAGGACACAGTAAGAGAAAACGAGGACACAGTAAAGGACATAGTAGGACACAGTAAAGGACACAGTAACACGGTAATCGACAAAGCAAAACTCAGGTTAATCAAAAGCATCGGAGAGGACTGGTATACTGCCGGCGCATTGTGCGAAATAATGGGCTTGACATCAAAGAGCTCTTTCATTAGAAATTATATAAAACCCTGCGTTATAGCAGGATTAGTAGCGTTGGAAACTCCCGAAACGCCAACGGCGCCCAACCAGAGATACGGTCTTACAACAAAGGGAAAGTCAGTCTATTATAATAGCAACAAATATGCGGATCCTGAAAGCGAAGGGGCTCGGAATGGGTTCCCAGCAGTGGCAAGTGAACCTTTAAATGACCCTCAAAGCAGATCAAAGAACCAATATGACTCCCTAAAACCTGAATCAGACTCTCAAAAAGACACGGTAATAAAAGCGATAAAAGAAGATGACCGGCTCAGTCGTATAGAACTTGCCGCTATTGCCGGATGCTCTGTAAGCACGATCAGACGGAGATTGAGAGACTGGAATATAGCATGGTTAGGTCACCCCAAAAACGGACACTGGGTATTCATTAAGGATATACGGTGAATTTCCCTCTTCGCTTTCCGGGCGGGGATTGTTATAAAAATGATTAAATAGCAATGCGGTATGGGAAAAATGGGTTAACTTTGCAAAGTTGACATCAACGCACATATTTCAATGAATAAAAAGACATCACTATTAGGCTTATTCTTCGGTCTCGGAGCCGCACTTTTTGCCGCCGGCGGCGACAACGTCATCGAAGAAGTTGCGTGGATGATAGGCGACGAACCTATCTATAAATCAGATATCGAACAAGCTTATATCGACATGCAGAACGACCGCCAGACCATCTCCGGCGACCCCTACTGCGTGATACCGGAACAGCTTGCCATAGAACGCCTTTTCCTCCATCAGGCAGACATCGACACCATCGAGGTGAACGAGTCGATGGTGCAGATGCAGCTCGACGCGCAGATGAACTACCTCGTGTCGAACCTCGGCTCCCGCGAGAAGGTGGAGCAGTACTTCCGCAAGCCCTATCCCGAGATACGCGAGGCTTACGCCACCCAGATGCGCAACCGCAGCCGCGTGCAGCAGGTGCGCAGCGAGCTGACCAAGAACCTCAAGGTCACCCCCGGCGACGTGCGCCGCTATTTCGACCGTCTGCCTCAGGACAGCATCCCCTACGTGCCCACGCAGGTGGAGGTGCAGCTGCTGACCCTCAACCCCGTTATCCCTCGTCAGGAAATAGATGACGTCAAGGCACGTCTGCGCGACTATGCCGACCGTGTCAACCGCGGCGAGACCGACTTCTCGACCCTCGCCGTGCTCTATTCGGAGGCGCCGGAGGGCATCCGCGGCGGCGAGACAGGCTTCATGGGTCGCGGACAGCTCGTGCCCGAGTTCGCAGCCGTAGCCTTCAACCTCAACGACCCCAAGAAGGTGTCGAAAATCGTCGAGACCGAGTACGGCTTCCACATCATACAGCTCATCGAGAAGCGCGGCGACCGCATCAACGTGCGCCATATCCTCCTGCGCCCGAAAGTTGCCGAGAAAGACCTCACCGACGCCGTAACGCGCCTCGACTCGGTACGCGCCGACATAGTGGACAAGAAAATCCTGTCGTTCGAGGACGCCGTGCGCCTCATATCGCAGGACAAGGACACCCGCATGAGCAACGGCGTGATGGTAAACTCCAACTCAGGCACGACGCGCTTCGAGATGTCGGAGCTGCCGCAGGAAGTGGCAAAGGAGGTGGCAAACCTTCAGAAAGGCGAGATTTCCAAGCCTTTCGTGATGCGCGACCCCAAGAACAGCCGCGAGGTGGTGGCGCTTGTGCGCCTCACCGACCGTCTCCCGGCACATCAGGCAAACCTCGGCGACGACTACCAGACCATCAAGAACATGTACCAGAACTACCGCGAGCAGGAGATTGTCGACAAATGGCTCGAGGACAAAATCAAGCAGACTTACGTCCGCATCGAGGACGGCTGGCGCGGCTGTGACTTCCGCCACAAGGGCTGGCTACGCGGCAAATAAGACTTACTTACCGGTGAGATGCTGAGCCGTCGCTCTTTCTATATCATCGCAACGCTTGTCATGCTGCCCGCAGCAGTCGCCGCTCTCGGCGACCGTGGCAGGGCAAAGGTGGACATACGCCCTCAGATACCCACCGCCGACCGCAGCAGCGGCAACCGCGTGTTCCTCGAGCGCGCCGACCGCCTCAACAAGGAGCGCAACGACTCTTTCATGGTGCTCGTGGGCGACGTGGTGTTCACTAAGGGACCGATGATAATGAAGTGCGACAGCGCCCATTATTTCCCCGACACCGAGTCGCTCGACGCCTTCGGCAACGTGAGCATGGAGCAGGGCGACACGCTCTTCGTCTATGCCGACGAGCTCGACTACGACGGTCCCGGCGAGATAGCCACCCTCTATGCCGATCCCGGCAAGAAAGTGCGCCTCATAAACCGCGACGTGAAGCTCGAGACCGACATCTTCGTCTACGACCTGGGCATAGACCTTGGCTACTACGAGGTGGGCGGAGTCCTTACCGACCCGCAGAACACGCTGACGTCGCTCAAGGGCGAGTATGTCCCCTCTACCAAAGAAGCGAACTTCTACACCGGTGTGCATCTGTACTCCCGCGACGACAAGGACACTCTGAACATCTACTCCGACACCCTCTACTACAACACCGGCACGCACATCGCCGAGCTTTACTCGCCCAGCGAGATAATCAACGCCCGAGGCAACATCTACACGAGCATGGGTGTCTACGACACCGACAGCAACCGCGCCACGCTCTACGACCGCTCGCTGGTCGTCACCTCGCAGGGACAGACCCTCACCGCCGACACCATCTACTACGACCGTGGCGCCGGCTACGGCGAGGCATGGGGCTCTATGGTGCTGACCGACTCGGCGCACAGCGTCGAGCTGCACGCGCAGTATGGCTTCTACGACGAGATTGCCGACAGCTCCTTCGCCACCGGCGACGCTCTGCTCAAGGAATTCGGCAAGGGCGACACGCTGTACATGCACGGGCGGTATATCCAGACTTTCACCACCACCGACACGACGGTCATCCCCGAGGATACTGTCGCCGGCACTCCGCGCCGCCAGCTCGTCGACACGACGCACATTGCCGTCGCATATCCGCGAGTACGTTTCTTCCGCAGCGACATGCAGGGGCTCTGCGACTCGATGCGCTTCACCGAAAAGGACACGATGATGCGCATGTTCGTCAATCCGGTGGTGTGGAACGAGAACCAGCAGATTTTCGGCAACATCATTGAGGTGCACCTCAACGACAGCACCATCCAATGGGCACGCCTGCCCGAGAACGGCTTCGCCGCGCAGCAGATCGAGGGCGAGCACTTCAACCAGATAAGCGGCAAGGAGATGCTCGCCACCTTCGACGCCGGCGAGCTGCGCCGCCTCGACATAAGCGGAAATGTCGAGATCATCATGTACCCCGAGGAAAGCGACTCGACAATCAACAAGATAGTGAAAGCCGAGAGCAGCTTCCTGACGGCGACGTTCAAGGGTCAGGCGACGGAGTTTATCAAGATGTGGCCGCAGACCACCGGCTCGGCGACGCCGCTGTTCCTCGCCCGTCACAGCATGTACTATCTGCCTAAGTTCAAATGGTACGCCGACATGCGTCCGACAGGTCCCGCCGACGTGTTCGTCGTCCCCGAGGCTATGGAGGCGATGATGCGCGAGTCGGGACGCACCGACACCATCGTAGACTTCAGCCCCCGCAAGGCTCTGATAGCGCTTTCGCGGGGTACCGTCCCCCAGAGCGAGGAGACCGCCGGGGAGGAAACGGAAGAAAAGGCATCAGCCATAACCAAAGAAGATGACAACAAAAGCGGACAGGAGGAAACTTAAAATTGCCGGTTTTGTTTGTCTATTGTAATTTAACTGAGTATATTTGCATTTGTTATGACACGTTCAACTACAGATACCGATATGGAACACGACAGATTTGCCGACATAAGGCCGTACGACGACCACCTTTTCAAAGAAAAGATAGCGAAACTCGTGCGTGAGCCCGGTTTCGAGCATGCCGTGCGTTACGTGATGCCCGACGTCGACTACGAGGCGTTCGTCAAGAACCTTCTGACTGTAGAGACGCAGCTCGACTTCCAGGTCAAGGTGATGGGTCCGTTCCTCGAGATGCTTGTGGCGCACACGACCCACGGGCTGTCGATGGACGGCGTAGAGAACTACGTCCCCGGCGTGCCGCACGTATTCCTCACCAACCACCGCGATATAGTTCTGGACGCGTCATTCCTCAACCTCTGCTTCATCCGCGAGCGCCTGCCCATCACGCAGGTGGCGATAGGCAACAACCTGCTCATCTACGACTGGATCACCGATCTGGTTAAGCTCAACCGTAGCTTCATCGTCAAGCGCGACACCCGCGTTCGCGAGGCTCTCGATGCCGCACGCCATCTCTCGGCATATATCCGCGAGACCGTCACGGAGCGCCGCGAGTCGGTGTGGATCGCCCAGCGCGAAGGGCGTGCGAAGGACTCCAACGACCGCACGCAGGAGAGCGTCGTGAAGATGCTGTCGCTCGGCGACAACGACGAGCGCGTGCTCGAGAATCTTCTCGACCTCAACATCATGCCCGTTGCAATATCCTACGAATTCGACCCCAACGACTACCTCAAGGCAAGCGAGTTCCTGCGCAAGCGCCGCAACCCCGAATACAAGAAAACGCAGCGCGACGACCTTTTCAGCATGGAGACAGGTCTTCTGAGCCAGAAGGGTAGGGTACACTTCCACCTCGGCGGATGCATAAACGAGACACTGGAGCCGCTGAAAGACGCGCCCCGCTCCGAAATAGCGCGCAAGGTGTGCGAGGTGATAGACAAGTCGATTCACTGCGGCTACCGCATCTATCCCTGCAACTACATAGCATACGACGAACTTTACGGCACTCTTGCTGTCGGCGACAAATACACTCAGGAGGATATCGACAGCTTTAACCGCTATCTCGACGGACAGCTCGACAAGGTCGAGATTACCGACGTGACGCCCGAGGAGCGTACCTTCATGCGCGCCACCATGATCGAGATGTACGCCAATCCGCTGAAGAACCAGATGGCGGCGAAGAGCTGCGGCAACGCACTCTGAAGCCATGCGTCTTCCTCTCGTACTTGTTTTGCCCCTGCTGGTGCTTAATGTTCTTGTCGACTGGTATATATGCCGGGCGGTGAAGGCTCGCGCCACAAAATCGGTATGGTACCGCATAGCGCTGTGGAGTTCAGTGGTTCTCACGGCGGCTTTCGTCCTGATTATTGCCCTTCCGAAGCGCGACGGCAGCAACGGCAGTCTCCTCGCGCTGATGTGGAGCCTCTTCGCATATCTTTCGGTATATCTGGGCAAATATGTCTTTGTCATATTCGACCTTATCGGCAAGATTCCCTGTCTTTTCCGCCGTCATCGCATCAAGGCTCTCGGCACGGCAGGCGCCATCCTCGGCACGGCAGTGTTCGTGCTGATGTGGTACGGTGTCGTCAACCGCTACCGTATCGATGTCAAGGAAGTCGAGTTCGCCGACACTTCAGTTCCCGCCGCTTTCGACGGCTACCGCATCGTTCAGCTGTCGGACATCCATACCGGCAGCTACGGCACCGACACGACATATCTTTCGTCGGTTGTCGACCGCATAAACAGCCTCAAGCCCGACCTTGTGCTGTTCACCGGTGATATCGTCAACCGCCGCAGCGACGAGCTCAAGCCCTTCACAGGAGTTCTGAGCCGTATTGAGGTCCCCGTGCTATCCGTGCTTGGCAACCACGACTACGGCGACTACTATTTATGGGAATCGGACGCCGCCAAGGCTGCCGACCGCGCCGCTCTCGCCGACTTGCAGAAGAGCATGGGGTGGAAGCTGCTGAACAACGAGACGGAGAAGATTGGCCGCGGCGGCGACTCCATAATGGTTATTGGCGTAGAAAATATCGGCGATCCTCCTTTCCCGGTCTACGGCGACCTCGACATAGCTTATCCGACGCCCGACGACGGCGCGTTCAAGATTCTTATGAGCCATAATCCCGTCCACTGGGTCAACGACATCAAGGACGCTCCCGACAAAAACATAGCACTTACGCTGTCCGGTCACACGCATGCCATGCAGATAGAGCTTTTCGGTCTGTCGCCAGCAGCCATGCGCTACAAGACCTGGGGCGGGATGTACGCCGACAGCGACACCACGCACCGCCTGTATGTCAACATCGGGCTTGGCGAAGTAGGCTTCCCGGCGCGTATCGGCGCCACACCCGAGCTTACGCTGTTCACTCTGAGAAAAGCTCCTGAAAGATGAGAAACCGCGCTGTGATGTGTCTCGGCGGAAATGCCCCGGAAACTGAGGTGCTTATCGGCGAGACCTTTCAATTTCTTGCATCGAAAGGCTCGGTTGGTCGTTGGTCGGGCACTTACCGCACGGAAGCGGAGAACGGCGGTCATGGAACGTATGTGAATGCCGTATTGCAGTTCGATACCGATGCGGATTTTGACGTGTTCAGGGCGGAATGCAAGGAGTATGAGCGTAAAAAGCGGTTGCATGCTGCTGCCGGACTTGTGAACATCGACATAGACATCGTCATCTGGAACGGCGATGTCCTGCGTCCCGCCGAAGCCGCTTCCGCTTATTTCCGTCGCGGTTTCGCCGCCATTTCCGTATAATAGGCGCGCGGTTCTGTCTCGATTATTCTGCATCCTTCTGCGGCGCTGAGCGCGTCGCGGCGAAGTTTTGCATCGAGATGCGAGCCCAATATTACCGTATGCGGGCGCACGCTGTCGAAGAGCGCCTGTATGTCGCCATTGAAATGCCGGTCTATCACAAGATATTCAGCCTGATGAATCTTCGTGCGTCTGCATGCAAGGACGAACGGCATAGTTCCGGACGTTTGCCCGACAACTATGCTGTCAGCACCGTGACCTTCGAAAAACGCTTTCATGCGGTGATAACTCCGGCTCTGGGGCAGTGATGTTGAGACGTATCCTTTGCCGTCGGCGGCAAGGCATACCTGCGTCATTCTCCCGTCGCTGATTACGGCCATTCCTGCGGTCGGACGCGCCGACGTGCAGGCGCTGACGCCGAGCAAGACCGCGAGACACAGAGTCGCGAGCTCTGTCTCCCTGTTCCGTCGGTGCAGCCATAAGCCCAGGGCGAGAATCGTT
>JAGBDG010000267.1 GCA_017937625.1 Muribaculaceae bacterium
GTGTCGGACTCGCAGCACCACAGATAGGCAAGAACATCCGCCTTGTGGTCATCGACGCCGATCCCTTCGCCGACACGTTCCCCGAATGCAAGGGACGCAAGTTCACGCTCATCAATCCCGTGGTCGAGATTCTCGACGGCGACACTGTCTCGCGCGCCGAGGGATGCCTCAGCCTCCCGGGCATCAGCGAGAACGTGCCCCGCGTGGAGCACATACGCCTGAGCTGGCTCGACGAGAACTTCGAGCCGCACACCGAGGAAATCAGCGGTTTCCTCGCCCGCATCGTACAGCACGAGTGCGACCACCTCGAAGGTATGCTCTACATCGACCATATCTCAGGTATCCGCAAGCAGCTCATCCGCGGCAAGCTCAACAACATCGCTAAAGGACGCATTACGGTCGACTATCCCGTGCGTTTCGCTCCAAATCACTAAAACACACTCCAAATCAACCACATCAACATGGCTGACGACAAGAAGATCATATTCTCCATGGTGGGCGTGAGCAAAATCTATCCGCCCCAGAAACAAGTACTCAAAGACATTTACCTCTCGTTCTTCTATGGCGCCAAAATCGGCATCATCGGTCTGAACGGCTCCGGTAAGTCATCGTTGCTCAAGATAATAGCAGGTATCGACAAGGAATACCAGGGCGAAGTCGTTTTCGCACCGGGCTACAGCGTCGGATACCTCGAGCAGGAACCGCATCTCGACCCGTCGAAGACCGTCATCGAGGTTGTGCGCGAAGGCGTGCAGCCGGTGATGGACCTCCTTGCCGAGTTCGAGAAGGTCAACGAGGCTTTCGGCAACCCCGACGTCCTCGACGATCCCGACAAGATGGACGCCCTCATCGCCCGTCAGGCTGAGCTTCAGGACAAGCTCGACGCCGCTGACGCGTGGAACATAGACACAAAGCTCGAGCGCGCCATGGACGCACTTCAGTGCCCGCCCGACGACCAGCCCGTCACCACCCTCTCCGGAGGTGAGCGCCGCCGCGTGGCTCTCTGCCGCCTGCTTCTCCAGCAGCCCGACGTACTCCTCCTCGACGAACCTACCAACCACCTCGACGCAGAGAGTATCGACTGGCTCGAGCAGCACCTGCGCCAGTATCCCGGCACCGTCATCGCCATCACACACGACCGCTACTTCCTCGACCACGTGGCGGGATGGATTCTTGAGCTGGACCGCGGCGAGGGAATTCCCTGGAAAGGCAACTACTCCTCGTGGCTCGACCAGAAAACCAAGCGCATGGCTCAGGAAGAGAAACAGGCGTCGAAACGCCGCAAGACCCTCGAGCGCGAGCTCGAATGGGTGCGCATGGCTCCGAAGGCACGTCAGGCTAAAGGCAAGGCACGACTCAACTCCTACGACAAGCTCCTCAACGAGGACCAGAAGCAGCGCGAGGAACGTCTCGAGATTTTCATCCCCAACGGTCCGCGTCTTGGCAACAAGGTCATCGAGGCTCACAACCTTGCAAAAGCGTTCAGCCACAAGAAACTGTTCGACGACCTTTCGTTCTCCCTGCCGCCAAACGGCATTGTCGGCGTGATCGGTCCCAACGGCGCCGGCAAGACTACCCTCTTCCGCCTCATAATGGGTCAGGAAAAGCCCGATGCCGGCACGTTCGAGGTCGGCGAGACCGTCAAGATTGCATACGTCGACCAGTCGCACCACGACCTCCTGCCCGAGCGTAGCGTCTATGAGGTGATATCGCAGGGCGTGGAGAGCTTCCGCATGGGAGGACGCGACGTCAACGCGCGCGCCTACCTCTCTCGCTTCAACTTCACCGGCGCCGACCAGGAAAAGAAAATAGGCGTTCTTTCCGGCGGCGAGCGCAACCGTCTTCACCTCGCCATGGCGCTCAAGGAAGAAGGCAACGTACTCCTGCTCGACGAACCGACCAACGACATCGACGTCAACACGCTCCGCGCCCTCGAGGAAGGTCTCGAGGATTTTGCAGGCTGCGCCGTCGTCGTCAGCCACGACCGCTGGTTCCTCGACCGTATCTGCACCCACATCCTCAGTTTCGAGGGCGACGGCAAGGTTGTCTTCTACGAGGGTTCGTACTCCGACTACGAGGAATACAAGAAGATGCAGAACGGAGGCAAGGAACCGCCCCGCCGCTACCGCAAGCTCATGGAATAATTTTTCAAAAGGTATAAGATAAACAAGACCGGTATTACTCTTCCAGAGGTAATGCCGGTCTTTACTTTCAGAACTTGTGCACGCGCCCGTCGATGCCGCGTCGGTAATGCTTGCCGTCATTATCGACTATATCACCGCCATAGTCATGCACATCGATCACCGAGCCATCGCCGTGTCGTATCCTCTTGCCGCCGAAAGCATCTGTTTCAATTGTGCCGGGACCATGGTCCCGTTGTCCTCCTCCACTCGGCGACGAGGAACCCTTGCTGCTGTCCGATGCTGACGATGAGCCGGCAAAAGCGCTGACACATATATAAATCAGTCCTCCTATCACAAGTACACCTGCTGTTTTGAGGAAAAACACAAGAAAACCACCACAAGCTACAGCCATCATAAGTGTGAGAGGGAGCACTTCAAAGAAACTGTCGCCAACCATAAACTTAACGACAACCCAAAGCAGCGCCAACGCCAGAAGAGGTATCCAAAACGAACGCAGACTCATCAGTCCGGACACGAGCATAATGCCCACCACAGCAAGTAATATATAGAACGCAACGAAAC
>JAGBDG010000268.1 GCA_017937625.1 Muribaculaceae bacterium
CAGTCGGTGGTGAGATACGACAGGTTGACAACACGCACGTCGGGGCGGAAACCTTCCACTTCCTGGGCATACCAGAGGGGGAATGTGTCATTATCGCCATTGGTGAAGATAATGGCATTCTCGTCAAGCGAAGCGAGATAGTCGAAACCGAAATCGCGTGTAGTATATCGTCCGGAGCGGTCGTGGTCATCCCATGTCTGCGACACCATCTGCAGAGGCACTCCGAGAGCGATGACGGAAGCTACGACAGCCGTTGCGATGTCGACGCCGCGCGATGGTTCTTTCTCCTCGCCGTCCTTGCCTTTCTTGGTGAACAGGCGACGCAGCATGACGGCGACAGCCGGAATACCCATGCCTATCCAGATAGCGTATGCATAGAACGAGCCGGCAAAGGCGTAGTCGCGCTCACGGGGCTGACCGGGAGTCTGGTTAAGATAGAGGACGATGGCGATACCCGTCATGAAGAACAGGAAGAATACCACCCAGAACTGCTGAATGCCGCGCATCGGGTTGATGCGGTGGTTGTAGAGCGCCTGCCAGAGCAGACCGATGAGACCGAGAATCAGAGGCAGCATATAGAACACATTGTGTCCCTTGTTGCCCTTGCCGAACTCGTCGGGAAGCAGCGACTGGTCGCCGAGGCGCGGATTGTCGATGAAAGGCATGCCGGAAATCCAGTTGCCGAGATGAGGCTCGCCGTTGCCCTGGATATCGTTCTGACGACCGGCGAAATTCCACATGAAATAACGCCAGTACATGTGATTGAGCTGATAGTTGATGAAATAGCTCATGTTCACGCCGAATCCGGGCTTCCATGCCATAGTGGTTGCCGCAGGCTCGCCGCTGCCGCTGTAGACGGCAGTCGTTATCGGCTGCAGGCTCGGCAGATACTGAAGCACTTCATATCGCGGCGCATAGCCCTGCGCAGCCCATTTCTGGCGCACCTCCGCCGGGATATAGGAAATATCGGGTGTGGAATAGCCCGCCCACGACTTGTAGCCGGATACATGGCGCCCGTCGGGGTCGTTGCTGTATATGCGGGTGAAGAACATGTCGAGGTCCGGCACTGTCTTGTAGTCGGGACGCTCAACTTCCTTGACATACTCGTCGCGCTGAGCGGAATCCGTCTTTACGACCTTAGTATAAATCTGCGACGGTTCGTTGAATGCTCCTCCGTTCTCGTCGCGCAGATAGTTGTCGATTACGCGTGTCTGCGGACGTCCGTACTCGTCGACTGCGACAAAGTAGTTGCCTGAGCCCTGCGGATATTCTTCCTCGACGAGTCCCTCGGCAAACACCGGACCCTTGAAAAGAGGACGGTCGCCGTACTGCTCGCGGTTGAGGTAGGACGCGAGAGAGAACACGTTGTCGGGTGCGTTCTGGTTCATCGGCGTATTGGCGCTCGCACGGATGAGCAGCAGAGCGTACGAAGAATAACCGATAAAGATTACGAACACGCTTATAGTGATGAGCGTAAACACGCGAACAGGAATCTTCTTGCAGAAACCCCACAGATAGACGGCAAGCGCAAGAAGCACGATGGCACCGATGAGCGCGGAGTGTCCGATGAATGGCATGCCCGACAGACCGAGGCTGAGCCAGAAGAGGAAGCGTACGCGTCCGGGGTTCTTCGCGGCGTAGAGTTCCTTGATTGTCAGGATAAATACCGTGACAAGAAGGATTGCGTATATGAGCACACCCATATTATAGCTCATGTGGAGCCCGTTGACGAACAGAAGCTCGAACCACTGCGCCACCTGGATGAATCCCGGGACAAGACCGTAGAGGATAGCACCAACGATGACGCAGGATACTCCGAGAGCAATCAGGGAACCTGTCGCATTGGTGTCGCGCCACTTGCGGTAGTAGAAGATAAGTCCGAGAGCCGGGATACAGAGAAGGTTGAGCAGGTGCACGGCAATCGAGACGCCTATCACGTATGCTATAAGGATGAGATAGCGGTCGGAGTGGGGCTGGTCGGCGCGGTTTTCCCATTTCAGCATCAGCCATACTACCAGCGCTGTGCAGAACGAGGAGAAGGCATAAACCTCACCTTCGACCGCCGAGAACCAGAATGTATCGCTCCATGTATAAGCGAGAGCAGCGCAGACACCGCCTGCCATTATGACAAGCATCTTCCACCAGCCTATTTCCACGGCGTTATCAGCGACGATAATACGGCGTATCAGGTGCGTGACCGTCCAGAACAGCAGCAGAATTGTACCGGCGCTCAGAAGTGCCGACATACAGTTGACCGCAAGGGCGGCAACTGACGCGCTGCCTCCGAAAAGCGTGATGAAGAAGCGTGCGGCGAGCATGAATATAGGGTTGCCCGGCGGGTGACCCACTTCGAGCCTAAAGCCCTGAGTGATAAACTCGGGACAGTCCCAGAAACTTGCCGTAGGCTCTACCGTCAGCAGGTAGGTGACAGCTGCCACAAGAAAGCACAGCCAGCCTAAGGCATTGTTGATAAGATTGTATTTTTTCATAAGCTAAAAGGGCGGATGCGCCCGAACTGCAAAATTAGCAAATTTTCTCAACCCCTGCAAATCCGCTTTCAGCGCTCAAGAAGCTTGTCGACAGCATCGAGGAAGTCTGCATCGGGCATGTCATAGGGAAGCCAGTTGATGGCGAAGCCGCGCCGTTCCATCCCACGGAACCACGTCATCTGACGTTTGGCGAACTGATGTATGGCTGTCTCGAGTCCGGTGTACATCTCCTCGCGGCTTATCTTGCCTATGACATGGAGGGTTATATACTTATATTCAAGACCATAGTAGATGAGATTTTCAGCCGTAACACCGGATGTGAGAAGGTTCTCCACTTCTGCGAGCATGTTTTCGTCAGCGAAACGTCTCGCAAGGCGCTCCGAAATGAGGCGTCGCCGCTCGTCCCGCGGGATGTCGATGCCTACAATGACGGCGTCGAGAGGCTGAGGATTTTTCGCAAGCTGAGCCTCGTCGGGATGCGCGAGATAATATCGCTCAATTTCTATGGCACGCAAGGCTCGCTGCACGGTGTCGACGTCCGTGGTATTATGAAGACGCTTCATCGACGCGAGAATCTGTGTCAGCTCGCCAAGACTCTTTGACATGAGTTCCGCGCGCAGCTCCTCGTCGCGCGGCACCTCCGGCATAGCTATGCCTTTCAGCAAGGATTCCACGTAAAGTCCTGTTCCTCCGACAATGACTGCCTGCTTGCCGCGTGAGGCTATGTCGGCTATCGCGGCACGGGCGTCGCGGAGATATTCAAAAAGATTGTATCGGTAGCCGGCAGGGGCGACGTCTATGAGATGATACGGGACATCAGTGCCGTATTCGGCGATATCCTTGCCTGTGCCTACATCCATGCCGCGGTAGACCTGACGCGAGTCGGCGCTCACTATCTCGCCGCCGATATGCCTGGCGACTGCTACACCTCGGCGTGTTTTTCCGCAAGCAGTCGGTCCGACGACGGCAATAATTGGTCGCGTCTGCTCCATACGGCTATTGCGCGTCCGTGACTTTGTTCTTCCGGTTCGCACCGGTGATGTTGTCGAAGAAGCGGCGCAGACGGAAGAAATGCTTGTCCTCGTTGTTCTGCGCGATATTCAGCCATGAGAGGTCATCGTAGTCGACATTCCATTCCGGAAGGTCGCTGAAGCGGAACGTCGGACGGTAGTGACGGATGGGATAGAGGCGTTTGCCGTTACGGTCGTATGTCTTCCACGCCATCGTTATGGTATGGATGCGGTAGATTTCGTTTGCCAGCACGGGCGAAAGAGCGTTCTCGGCAAGTGCGTTGTCAATCATATAGGCGTTGAACCACACATTGTTCTCTCCTGCGGCGTTGCGCTCGCTCTCGTTGATGAAAGCCGCGTAATGGATGATATTCGAACCGTTCGCCATGCCTTCGTTCGTGAAGCAGTAGCGCAGCTCGAATTTGGAAATATCGCTCATCTCCTCGAAAAGAAGTCCTGCCTTCCGGTCGCCTATCGATGCCGTACGCTCGGTAAGAGTCTCGAAAGGAGTGTCGAAAAGCTCGTCGTTGTTCTGATGAAGCAGGATGTCATCGCCGCAGAACACGAGGAAACGCACAGCTGTTTTGTTTCGTTTGTTGGGCAGCGTTGCCGAGAGCGAGTTATAGATCATCTGCATGTTGGCATAGCGCGCCCCCATGAAAAGCAGGGAGATGAAATACGCCACGACAGGCATGTAGTTGAAAAAGAAGCGGTCCGGAGTATTGAGGTCGGAGTTGATGTAGCGGAAGAAGTAGTACCAGTATTCGGCAGAGCCGAGCGACAGGGCGAGGATAAGCATTATGACAATCTGATAGCGAGCCTCGCGGAAATAGAGAGTAGCCACTATGCTGTCGCCTGCGTACGCCCCATAGCGCCTCTGGCACTCCCGGCAGTGGTTGTCACTCCTCCCTGTAACAAGCCACAGTACGCAGAAAATGACCGCTACCGGAAAGATGATGAGAGAGGTGATGAACGGAATTTCGGTATTGTAGACTTCAAGGTGTATCACCGTCGGTACAAGCCAGTCGGTACACAGAATGACGATGCAGAGCATGATGAGCGACGTGACAAAAAGTATGCGCGCCACAATCCTGAAGATGAGGGTGCATCTCCCTATGATTCTTCGGTTATCCGACTTTACGAATGAGATCAGGAACCATGCCTCGGCAAGAGTAAGTATGGATATGAATACTTTCGGAATCCATAGCGACAGTAGCAGCGGCAGAGTAAGGGCTCCGTAGGCAAGAGCCCAGTTCCGCCACAAGTGCCTTATGGTATCTTCGGGGCGCGGAGTATCGTTGGGATAATTGTTGTACATGAGGGTCAACGCATTTGTTTGTTGAAATACTCGAACATTCGGGCGTAGACCACGCTGCGCGCGTTACAACCGTTGATTGAATGATTCATGTTCGGGAATACGTACATATCGGAGAGTATTCCGGCGCTCTGCAGGGTGGAAACAAGCTGCAAAGAGTTGGCTGGATGGACATTGTCGTCGGCAGTGCCGTACATTGTCAGCAGAGGGCAGCCGAGATGAAGAGCGCGAAGGAGCACCGAGGCATCGTTGTAGCCGGTTTCGTTCTGCTGTGGAGTGAGCATATAGCGCTCGGTGTAGATTGTGTCGTAGAATCGCCAGTCTGTAACGGGAGCGATTGCGACAGCGGCAGCATAGGGGCAGTTGTCGGCTGTGGCGCACATCAGAGCCTGGTAACCGCCGTAGCTCCAGCCGTAAATACCTATTTTAGAGGAGTCGACGAAGGACTGTGAGGCGCACCAGCGAGCGGCGGCAAGCTGGTCGATTGTCTCCCAATGTCCGAGCCGTTTGTAGACAACCGTGCGGAATGCAGCTCCGCGCCCGCCTGTGCCGCGTCCGTCAACGCACACGACGATATAGCCCTTGGAGGCGAAATACTGCTCCCAGTCGAAGCTCCAGCGCCGAAGAACCTGTTGCGAGCCGGGACCGCTGTACTGACTGATCACAACCGGATAGCGGCGCGAGGCGTCGAAATTTGCGGGCTTGACCATATAGCCGTTGAGTTCGGTGCCGTCGTCGCTGCTCATGGTGAAGAATTCCTTGGTCTGCAGCTTTCCGACAGTACGCGCGGCATACGCCTTATTGTCCTCAAGCACGCGCAACTGTTTGCCGTCGTTGCGGCATAGGCTTGTCACGGGAGGGGTGGCGGGGGTGCTGTATGTCAGCGTAAGAGCCGTACATCCTGGAGCGAATACTGCCGATGCGCAACCTTCGGTCTTGCTCAGAGGCAATATCTGTCCTTTAGCCGTAGCCTTATAGACGGTGCGTTCGAGCGGCGACGGCGCGGCGGCGAGATAGTATGCGTTGCCGAGAGCGTCGGTTCCGTAGAAGTCAAGGGCATCGATGCCCGCGGGTGTCACTGCACGCAGTTTGGCTCCTGCGTAGCTGTACTCGTAGTATCTTGTGTAACCGTCTCGGTCGGAAGCGACGAAAAACGACTTCTCACCGAAATGCAGATTCTCGTATGCTATGGGCTCAACCCATGCCTTGGAGTCCTCGGTGTAGACCGATTTCGAGACAGTTGACTTCGGATTTACGCGGAAAATCTCATAGCGGTTCTGGTCGCGGTTGAGTGTCGCCGCCATGAGCGAAGTTTCGTCCGGTCCATACTGAATGTGCGGAATGTAGTATGGCTCACCACCGGGGAATGTGACAGTCTTTGTCTTGCGTGTCTCGACATCGTAGCTGTGGAGCGACACTTTAGAGTTCGGTTCGCCGGCTACCGGGTATTTGTAGCTCATCGTACCGGGATACAGGCGGTACTGCTCCATAGGCGAGCACGTGCCCTGATAGAGTGGAAGGTTATAGAGCGCGACTGCGCTCTCGTCGAAACGGACGTATGCGAGTGTGAGGTTGTCGGGAGCCCATGCCATAAGCGATGTAGTGCCGAATTCCTCCTCGTAGGTCCAGTCAGTAGCGCCGTTGATTACAGAACCGTATTTGCCGTCGGTGGTCACTGCCACCTCCGTCTCATAGTCAAGTTTTGCCGCATAGATGTTGTTGTCGGCGACGAAAGCCACCATGCGGGAGTCGGGCGAGAAGAGGGGGACACTCTGGCGCTTATGCTCTTTAGAAAGCGGACGGAGCAGACGGGAGCGCACCTCGTAGACGTAGTATTCGGCGGTTTTGGAGCGGCGGTAGACTGCCTGCGAGTTGCGCCACACTATCAATCGGCTTGCGTCCGGACTGAGGATGAAGCCCTCGAAACTGTCGAGAACCGTTTCGCGGGTATGACCGACATCGAAAAGAGTCTCTCCTTCTTTGCCGGTGGCTATATCATGTATTATGAGTTTTCTGCCGTCGGCACTGCGGGTAACGTAGCTTTTGCCGTCGGGCATGAAGGTGATGTCGGCGCTTGCGGGAGCATTATCAGGATAGCAGTAGGGAGCGAGTTCGCTGACAGCGACACTGCGCATCGGAGTCGCGCCATAAGCGCCCATAATGCACAGCAGAGATGCTACAGCGGACAGTATGTGTTTTTTCATAATGCGTTCTTTTTCGAAGATAGCGCAAAATTACGAAATCTATTTCAATATCCGTCCCCTCAACTGCCATAATCACACTTTCCGCAGTAAAAGCGACATTCCAATCCTGATTCTCATGTATTAATATTTTTTGCTCATCAGCTTGACTCTTTAGAAATAATAGCTAAATTTGCGACAAACCAGAATGAATTATGTCAAAGCTTGATGATGCGCCTGCTTTCGTAAAACGAGATACAATCGTAGCAGGCAAAGAATATGCCTGCCTTTTAAGCAGATTGAAAGAACGATTCGGCAAGTCTCGGATAAGAGCAGCAGTTGCTGTCAACTCATATATGCTTGAGTTTTATTGGGAAATGGGACGGGAAATATCGAGACTCCATGACGCAGCGAAATGGGGTAGCGCATTTTTCGATTGTCTCAGCCTCGACTTGAAAAAGGCTTTTCCAAATCAGTCCGGTTTCTCAGTCACCAACATCAAGTATGCCAAACGGTGGTATACATTTTATAACCAAGACAATACAATTCGTCAACGGACCGTTGACGAATTTGAAATGCCTTCCGATTTCGGCATGGTTCCCTGGGGACACCATATTGACATATTCACTCATAGCAAGTCGGTGGACGAAGCTCTTTTTTATATAGAGGAAACTATACAAAATGGATGGAGCCGTCCTGAGCTAGCTGCCGAAATTGAACGAGCATTGTACAAAAACCGAGGGAACGTCCTTACCAACTTCGATGACAAATTGCCGGCGCCTTACAGCGGTCTTGCAAAAGCGATACTGAAGAGTCCGTATGATTTTGGATTTATTGACAAGAAAGTCACCACTGAAAAACAACTCGAAGATGAATTGGCTGCGAATATAACACGCTTTCTACTTGAACTTGGACAGGGATTCGCTTACGTAGGTCGACAGATAGAGCTAAAAATGCCTGGTGGTCAGACCTTCATTCCTGATATGATTTTCTACCATACGCGACTCAAATCTTATATCGTATGCGAGTTGAAAGTCGTGCCTTTTATACCTGACTTTGCGGGAAAACTGAATTTTTACGTTTCCGCTGTCGACGAGCTGATGAAGCAGACTGACGATAATCCTACAATAGGTCTTCTGATATGTAAATCTAAAGACGATACCGTAGTCGAATGGTCATTCCGCGGTATGAACCGACCTCTCGGAGTCGCTGAATATAAACTCAAGCAATTTATTTCCGAGAAAGCGGCAAAACTCCTACCGTCCGAAGCAGAATTGCAAAACATCATAGACACCTATGATGAAAAGTGATTTTTCAGTCCTTCGACTATAGCTGCGGGCGGGAGGCGGCGTGAGTGGAGAAGCTGCGGTAAGAGGACGGCGCAAGGTTGAGCTTGCCTGAGGCGCGCAGGAGCTTGCGAAGAGAGGTGATGAACTCCTGCGATTCCTGGAGGACGTTGAGGTAGACGTATGCCACAGCCATGTTGTCGGTGTCGCCCTTCTGGAGGAACTCGTAGACATCGCGCGTGAGATACGACAGGCTGTCCTTGATGCCGCTGCAACGGTCGCGCAGACTGTCGATTACATCTGGGCGGCTCTCCTCTATCGCCGCAGCCGTATCGGTGAGAACGGCGACGATATCGGCGCACACCTGTGCGAAAGGCTTGCGGAAGCATTCGGGAAGCGGACGGAAATTATTGTCGACATGTTCCTTGCATCCCTCGTTGATGTAGCGGAGGTTGTAGGTCATCGACATAGCCATGTTGTTAGAGATATGGAACCACGTACGCTTTTCAATCGCCGTCTCCGGATTGACACGCCGCAGACAGAGCGTGAGCTTCCGCCGCTGCGACTTCAGCACGTCTTTCTCAGCTACCAGAGCTTTCTCGGCATGCGACAGCAGTTTCCCGTTGTCGTCGATAAATCCCTTGGTGACATCGCTGAAAACCGAGGTGGCGAACTCTATGAACGCTTTCTGCTTCTCATTGATATATACTACCAGAAGATGCCATACTTCCGTAGGGTCATCGGTCGACAGAATGGTCTGGAAGAGAGAATCGCTCTCGAACGATTCGCGTTTGCGACGGTAGCGGATATTGCTTCGGATGAGCGTAGCTATTGCTATGACACCTCCGGCAATCATCAGCGGCACTCCGCCAAGATGCATCAGGCAAACCACGATGCCCGCACCGATGAAGGCGACACCGGCGGTGATGAACCATCCGCCAATGACCGAAATGACACCGGTAACACGGAAGACGGCACTCTCACGTCCCCACGCCTTGTCGGCGAGCGACGTACCCATAGCCACCATGAAGGTGACGAACGTAGTAGACAGAGGGAGTTTGAGCGATGTTCCGACGGCTATGAGGATTGCTGCAATCATAAGATTGACCGAGCCGCGCACAAGGTCGAACGCGGCTCCGTCCTCTTCCTGCGTTACAGCGGTGTTCATACGACGGTTGACCCAGCGCTTGACACCGGCGGGAGTACGCTCGCTGAACCATGAGCCTATGTTGAGCGACATGCGGACGAGGGCACGACCGAGCCGCGAGCTGCCGAACATCTCGTCGCCCTGCCCCTTGGAGCTGAGCCCCACGGTGGTCTGAGTGACCTGACGCGCTTTTTTGGATGTTCCGAGCGCGACGACCATTATACATCCGGCTCCTACAAGGAAATACACCGGTGTCTGGGCGGCCGCGTTGAGGCTGTCCATCATGAATCCGTGGAGATTGTTGCCACCGGCTGCCATATAGCTCTGATAGGCGTCGAGCGATGTAAGAGGTACACCTACGAAGTTGACAAGGTCATTGCCGGCGAATGCCATCGACAGCGAGAAAGTGCCTAACAGAACGACAACCTTGAATATGTTGACTTTCAGCGCATGAAGCACCTGCATAAGTAAAGAAAAACCGACAAAACAACAGCCGAGAATCAGCATGTTGTGTGCGTCAATCCACGATTTCAGCTCGGGCGTCATGAAGGTCAGGTCCTTAATGCCTTTGAGAAGCATGAAATAGACGATAGCCGTACATGCGAGACCTCCGAACAGCCCTGCCTTCCATTTAAGCCGGCTCTTGTACTCGAAAGTGAAGACAAGACGTGCTGTGAACTGTACCAGAGTACCGAAAACGAAAGCTATGCCCACAGAAAGGAATATGCCTATAATCACGGCGAGCGCCTTTTCGGTGTTGAGCAGATCGCCGACAGAAAGACCGCTGGCGGGGTCGGCAATGCGGAAAAGCGCGATGACGAACGTGGCTCCGAGAAGCTCGAAGACAAGCGATACGGTTGTCGACGTAGGCATTCCCAAAGTATTGAAGATGTCGAGCAGTATGACATCCGTAACCATTACAGCCATGAAGATTGCCATGATGTCGTAGAACGACAGATTCTCCGGGCGGAAAATGCCGTGTCGCGCCACATCCATCATGCCGTTGCTCATGGCGGCTCCTATAAAGACGCCTATTGCGGCTACTACAATGATACGTTTGAACGATGCGGCGCGAGAGCCGACGGCTGACGAAAGGAAATTGACAGCATCGTTGCTCACGCCCACCGAGAGATCGAAAACGGCGAGGAGAAAGAGGAAGATTACAATACCTAAAAACAATATGTCCATATTCACGGAGTTTTTTACTCTGCAAATTACAACAAATAATATTGAAGTATTATTAAAGAAAAATTGATTTTTTATTAACCGTCTTTCTCTGTGCCAAGATTGAACTCGAACACGAGACCTCCTGCATTGAAGGCACGTATCGTGCCTCCGTGTACGGCAACGGCGTTGCGCACAATCGAGAGACCGAGTCCGGTGCCACCTGCCGAGCGCGTCCGACCGCCGTCGATGCGGTAGAAACGCTCGAAAATATGCGTAAGATGCTCGTCCGGGACGCCTGTGCCGTTATCGCTGAATCGGAAATTGCCTTCCGCGTCGGCGGTAATTCTTATCTCCGTACCCCCGCTGTATGCTATGGCATTGTCAATAAGATTGCGGAATATCGATTCGAGCAGCATGCGGTCACCCTTGATATACAACTGCGGCATGTCGACGGCTATACGCATGTCGGTGCGCAGCGACGCCTCATCGACAATCTCGCCGACAAGGTCTGATATGCAAAGCCTTTTCTTCTCTATCATGCCCGGAGCATCCTCCATGCGCGTGATTGTCGAGACGTCCTTCAGCAGCGCGCTTAGCCGAAGCGCGTTTGCCCTGACGCGCCCCAATATCTCGCGCTTGCGCTCCTCGGGCAAGTCGGGATGGTCGTCGAGAAGGTCGAGACTCACGAGAATTGACGCTACGGGCGTCTTAAGCTCGTGGTTGATATTATTGGTGAGCTGTTTCTTCAGGCGTGACTTGTCGTGCTCGAGGCGTATGGTCTCGCGGTGCTGCTCGTCGCGCTGGATGTATAGCTTGACGATATTGGCGGCGATATCGCCAAGCTCGTCGTGAGGGAAAGCGTAGCCGCTGTATATTTTTTGTCCTTTCTCCGCTTTTTCAGCGAAAAGGCTCAGACGGCGGATACTGACCGATATTTTGCGCGTGACAAGCAGAGCGACAATGCTTACAAAAACCGTCAGTGTCGCCATTATCCATATTATGCCACGGTCTACTTTCAGAAATTCGGTAAGATTATGCGTGTACGGAGCTGCCGAACGCACTACGAGACCGTTGTCGCCGAGCCGCGCCGAATAAAAATACGTGCCTCCGTTCTCCGACAGTCTCACTATAGCATGTCCTTCGCCGTTTTTTCTTGCGGCAACGACCTCCGGACGCGAGTTATGATCGGAAAGCAACTGAGGGTTACGGCTGTCGTAGAGCACATGCCCGTCGGCAGCAATCAGCGTGACGCGCAGGTCGCCTGCAGGAGCGCTGATGCGCGCTACGATATTCTCTACAGTCTCGCCTTTGCGCAGGTCATCGATGATGCGGGCGTTGTGCATCTGCAGGCGCGTGTCGAGAATGCCTGCCTTGTATTCCTTTTCCCTGTGGTACTGGAATGTCGTGAACGCCGCGGCAAGAAGCCAGCAGGTTCCCAGCATCATGAAAAGCATCCTGAGCTGGAACGACAGTCTAATCCTGCCAGCCATAGCCGTAACCCGAGCGCGATATAAGATTTTTGCCGTACGGAGCTATCTTCGAGCGTATGCGTGCCACATGAACATCGACTGTACGGTCCACGACCACGACATTGTCAGGCCAGACGCTCTGCATAAGCTCCTCGCGCGAGAATATCTGTCCGGGATGGTCAAGCAGTATGGCAAGAATCTCGAATTCCTTGCGCGGAAGTTTAACCGTATGTCCGTCGACGCGGCATTCGAGTGTCTGACGGTCGCAGACAACACCTTTAGTCATCGCAGAAGAAACCGGCTGCACGCGCCTGAGCACTGCCTCGATGCGTGCGATGACATTCTTCATCGAGAACGGCTTCGAAATATAGTCATCGGCGCCCAGTCGCAGACCTGCCACCATATCGTCATCGGCGTCGCGTGCCGTAAGGAATATGACAGGTATTGCCGACGTGGCGCTGTCTTCTTTCAGGCGTCGAACAAGTCCGAAACCGTCCATACCTTCCATCATGACATCGAGAAGGAGCAGGTCAAACGAGGCGATGCCGAGCCCAAGAGCCTCTTCGGCGCTTTCAGCCATTGCGGTATCGTATCCCTCGAGCTCGAGGTATTCGCGAAGTCCATCGCGGATACCTTCCTCATCGTCAACAATCAGTATTCTGGCTTTCCTTTGTTCCATATTGTCAAAATTTCCAATGATTCAGCCCTCCGGCATTCTCAGCCGTTCCGGTACGCAAAGTTAACCCTTTTACCGGGTATGGCAAACAATGGCTATGCCCTCCTGGCAAAAATTATCCAAATCTTAACACAAAAGCCCGCTACGGTTGTGCGGGCTTTTGTGTCTATGTGGTTTTGCGAACCTCAATTAATAATCACGATGCAAAGTTAGCATCGCCGCCAGAGGCGCGCAATACCCTCGTCGGGGTAATCTGTCAGTCGATGATGTCGAAACCGGTATATTTGCGCAGGCATTCGGGAACAACGATTCCTTCCGGAGTCTGATTGTTCTCGAGGAGCGCGGCAACGATACGCGGAAGTGCAAGAGCCGAGCCGTTGAGCGTATGGCAGAGATGTGTCTTCTTGTCGTCGCCACGGTAGCGGCATTTGAGGCGGTTTGCCTGATAAGTCTCGAAGTTGGATACCGACGAAACCTCAAGCCAGCGACCTTGTGCTGCCGAGTATACCTCGAAGTCGAATGTTATCGCCGACGTGAAGCTCATGTCGCCGCCGCAGAGACGGAGGATATGCCAGGGCAGACCGAGTTTCTCAAGCAGTCCACGGACATGGTCTTTCATTTCCTCGAGAGCGGCATAGCTGTTCTCGGGTTTCTCGATACGGACAATCTCAACCTTGTCGAACTGGTGCAGACGGTTGAGACCGCGGACATCCTTGCCGTAGCTGCCTGCCTCGCGGCGGAAACATGCCGAGTATGCACAGTTCTTGACAGGCAGTTTGTCCTGCGGGATGATGACGTCGCGGTAGAGGTTGGTGACTGGAACCTCGGCGGTCGGGATAAGGTAGAGCTTGTCGAGGTTGCAGAAGTACATCTGACCTTCCTTGTCGGGGAGCTGTCCTGTGCCATAGCCGGAAGCCTCGTTGACAACGTATGGAGGCTGTACCTCAAGATATCCCGCTTTCGAAGCCTCGTCGAGGAAGAACTGTATGAGCGCGCGCTGAAGTTTGGCGCCCTTGCCGAGATAGACGGGGAATCCCGCGCCTGTAATCTTCACGCCCAGGTCGAAATCGATGAGGTTGTATTTCTTGGCGAGTTCCCAATGGGGAAGGGCATCGGCAGGCAGATCGGGCATCGGACCGCCTGTAAGCTCTACTACGTTATCTTCGGCTGTCTTGCCTTCGGGAACACCGATATAGGGTATATTGGGAATGTTGAGAAGTTCGGTCTCTATCTCCTGCTGTGTGCGCTGGAGTTCTTCGTTGATAGCCTTCTGCTCTTCCTTGAGGACAGTGACGTTTTCTTTTGCCTTCTCGGCGTCTTCCTTGCGGCCTTCCTTCATCGCCTTGCCGATGGAGGCGGCAATGCGGTTGAGTTCGGCGGCAGCGTTGTCGTTCTTGAGCTGGAGCTCGCGGCGCAAGTCGTCGAGTGCTATGACGCGGGCTATGGGTTTCTCACCGTCGAAACCTTTGACCGCAAGGCGCTCGACGATGTATTTCGGGTCAGCTTTGATTTGTTGGAGTGTAAGCATGTGATATGGTGGAATAGCGGTTTATTTGTTGAGCAGCTCGCGTACTTTTGCCGAGATTGCGCGTCCGTCGGCACGTCCGGCAAGAGCCTTCGTGGCGGCTCCCATCACCTTGCCCATGTCGGCGGGGGATGTAGCGCCTACTTTAGCGATAATCTCGCTGAGAGCGGATGTAAGTTCTTCGTCTGATAATGCTTTGGGCAGATATTCCTCGATGACGGCGAGTTCTTCAAGCTCGCCTTGCGCGAGATCTTCGCGGTTCTGCTCCTTGTAGATTGCGGCGGTATCGCGGCGCTGTTTTGCCATTTTTACAAGAATCTTCATGGCGGCTTCGTCGGTCAGCTCACCGTTAGAGCCCGGGGCTGTCTTACCTTCGATAAATTCTTTCTTGATGCCGCGCAGAGCCTGCAGGCGCATGCGGTCTTTGGCAAGCATTGCTGCCTTGATGTCAGCATCGATTTGTTCGTAGAGGGTCATATCTTGATAAAATCTTGATTTCAACCCGCAAAGTTACACATTTTTCAATTATCGCGGCTCACGCCGGCACGATTTTTTAACCTTCCCCGGCAAGGAACACATACAAAAAACACCGGGACGGTGCGGTGCGCAGTCCCGGTGTTTGTATCATACGGCGTATTTACTTGATGGCGCCGGCGTTCTTGTCTTCGAAGGCGAGGGGGCAATAGTTGTAGCCCTCTGCCTCGTAGATGTTGCGGAGTTTGCCCAGACGAGCATAGAAGTCGGCATAATCACGGCTCTCAGGCTGCATCCACTGGATGTCGGCAAGCGCTGCCCAGCGGGGAAGAACCATGTACTGTGCATGCGAGAAAGTAGGCACGAACTCGGTCCAGAGGTTTGCCTGCACACCCTTGATATGGCTTGCCTGCTCGGGAGTCATGTTCTCGGTGATGGGCTGATAGATGTAGACCTTGTCGATGGGCAGGTTTCCGCCGATGGCGAGAGGCTGCTTGTCGGTATCGGGGCTCTGATAGTAGTCGAAATAGAGATAAGTATTAGGAGTCATGATGACGTCGTGTCCCATTTCGGAAGCCTTGATACCGCCAGCCTCGCCGCGCCACGACATCACTGTAGCGTCCGGAGCAAGACCGCCTTCAAGAATCTCGTCCCAACCGATGATTTTCTTGCCTTTGGAAGCGAGGAAATCGCTGACGTGCTTGGTGACGTGGCTCTGGAGCTTCTGCTCGGCAGTGTGCTCCTTGTCGTCACGCAGACCGAGCTCCTTGATCTTAGCCTGGCACTTGGCGCAGTTTTCCCAGCGTACTTTCGGGCATTCGTCGCCGCCGATGTGGATGTATTCCGAGGGGAAGAGGTCGGCAACCTCGCCGAGAACATCGTCAAGGAATGTATAGACAGAATCGTTGCCTGCGCAGAGCACTTCTTCGGTAACGCCGAAGTTTCTCCACACTTCGTACGGACCTCCGGTGCAGCCGAGCGAGGGATATGCGGAGAGAGCTGCCTGCATGTGACCGGGGAGGTCTACTTCGGGGATGATGGTGATGTGGCGCTTGGCAGCGTAGTCGATGACGTCGCGGATCTGGTCCTTGGTGTAGTAACCGCCGACGGGGATCGTGTCGAACTCACCGGTATAGTGACCGATGACAGTTCCGGCACGCTTGGAGGCAACTTCGGCAAGACGCGGGTATTTCTCGATTTCGATTCTCCAGCCCTGGTCGTCGGTGAGATGCCAGTGGAAGGTGTTCATGTTGTGGAGCGCCATCATGTCGATGTATGTCTTGACAGAGTCGGCGGGGAAGAAGTGACGCGACACGTCGAGATGCGCACCGCGATAGCCGAATCGGGGAGAATCCTCGATTTCGCCCACGGGATAAAGCACATCATGCATTCCTGCCGCAGGAATAGCTTTGCGGAGAGTCTGGATAGCGTAGAACACACCTGCGTCGGTGCCTCCTTCAATCTTGATTTCAGAAGATTCGACATCGATTTTATATCCTTCGGGATTGGCGATGTCGCTGTCGGTCTCAAGAGATATATAGTTGCTCGAAGGTTCTTTTGTGGAAACCTTGAGGTCGAGTCCGGTGAGAGGCTTGAGATAGTCGGCAAGGAACTGGGCTTCCTCGGCGAGGTCTTCGCCCGAATAGCAGATTACTGTGTTCTTGTCAAGCTTGAAGTATTTGTCTGCCGTGTCGGCGGTGTCTACTTCGATTTTGCCCGGCAGGGGAACGACGCGATAGTCGGCTGTAACCTGCGGACGCTGTGAGCAACCGATGAGGGCAGCTCCTGCGAAAAGAATGGCAATGGTCTTTTTCATAGAAGGTTAGATGATAATATAGTGTTTGGGTTCATGAATTGTCTGTTGCAGGGGTTCAGTATGGCTTACGGTACTTCTCCGAACCGTCGCCTTCTGTCTCCTCGAGTATACTGAGGTAAGAGCTGTACCGCGACTGCGCTATGCGGTTTTCCTCAAGGGCTTTGAGAACGGCGCAGCCCGGCTCATGGGTATGCGTGCAGTTGCCGAAACGACAGTGCTCCGCCTCCTTGAAAATCTCGGGAAAATAATGGCTCACCTGCGAGCTCTCGAAATCGAAAACTCCGAAACCGCGTATTCCGGGAGTGTCGATAATCTCGCCTCCGCCGGGGAGCGTGAACATCTCGGAGAACGTTGTGGTGTGCATGCCGGTGTCGTGAACTGCCGAAATAGCTCCTGTGCGCAGGTCGAGTCCGGGGATGAGGGCGTTGATGAGCGTGGATTTTCCCACTCCGGAGTTTCCCGAGATGAGCGTCACTTTCCCTTTGAGCATCCCTGCGAGCACGTCGAGACCTTCGCCTGTAGCGGCTGAAACGGCAAGCGCATCATAGCCTATCGAGCGGTAGAGGTACAGGACAGCGTCGAGAAGTTCCTTGTCCTCGTCCTCAAGCAAATCTATCTTATTGATTACCAACAGCGGGCGTATTGCATACGCCTCTGCCGTGGCGAGAAAACGGTCGATGAACGTAGTCGAGGTGACAGGATGCGCGAGCGTGGCGACGAGCATGGCGCAGTCGAGGTTCGCCGCTATGATATGGGCTGCCTTCGAGAGGTTGCTGGCGCGCCGTATGATATAGTTACGGCGGTCGAGAACATTCGTTATGAAAGCCACACCGTCGGGTCCCGGTTCGGAAAGCTCGACGTGATCGCCGACAGCTACGGGGTTTGTGGTGCGTATGCCCTTGATTCTGAAATTTCCCTTTGCAAGGCATTTTACTTCAGAACCATCGGGACGGCGAGCCACGTAGTGCGAGCCGGTGTTTCTTATGATTGTTCCGGTCGAGTCCATTAATCAGATGAATAACTTCCGGCTTGTTCCGTCCGAAAGAATGACGATGACAAATCCGCGGTACTGCAGAGGCACGAATGTCGTGCCGGCGGGGAGAGCCATGCTTTCGATGACCTGTCCGGCGGCATTGAAGACTGTAATGTTCGCAGCATTTCCGAAGTCGGCGATAATGCCGCCCTCAACGGCACGGACAGAGTTGCCGACGGTTCCTGCTTCATCGACTGCCGTTGTACCGCCGGTTTTGACGCGGCGCACGTCGGACGACTCGGAGTAGACGTTAGGTCCCCAGACACCATCTTCATCGAGAGAATACGACCATGCGACAACCGAGTAGCAGAACACATCGCCCGGCGCAGCGTCGAGACCGGTGAACTCATACGATTCGACAGGGGTTTCCGTATTGTAAGTGCCAACATTCTCTGTCACGCTTTCGCCTGCCTTTATCGTCTGGCTGACAGTAATCTCATCGAACATAATAGTGCCGCGGCCATCAATCTCCAATACTAAACACGACGATGCAGTGCCGTTAGGGAAGGTGAATTTATGTTCCTCGACAGAACCTTTATTGCAGTCCTGCGACAGAACCTCGTCGCCGCACGTCACGCTAAGTTTGCATGCCGCAGAGACCTCGCAGAGCACAGTCACAGTAAACTCTCCGCCGGCGGCGCTTAGGTCAAGAGCAGGTGAAGTAAGGCTTATGTCCTCATATATGCTCCAGTAATTGTCGAGACCGAACATTCCCTTTTTGTAAATGCCGTTGTCGGTTTTCCAGCCCGGCATGGAAGTATAGTCATCGAGATTGCCGTAAAACGGCTGTTCGCCGGAGTACGAAGATGTGAACTTATCGAAATCTTCATGCAGAATGACAAAACTCTCGTCCGCTTCGGCGACATGTTCCCTGCGCAGACTGATGATATAGCCCATGGCGCGGAACGATGGCGTCCATCGCGCCGTAAAACCGTCAGCTGTCACATCGGTAGCCTCAAGCGTCGCCGGTGTCTCAAGACTCGTCAGAGGCACGTTGACCTTACGCGGTTCCGACTCATCGGAAGTGAAACCGTTGCCGACGGTACGCACAGTGTAATAATAGTCCTTGCCCTTGACCGTACCGTTGACAAACATAGTGCATTCGGTTGTAGCGGAATCGGTAAGGATATATTCGCGCTCGTCCTTTTCGCCGGTAGTGAAGACCGACACAAGATAGCTGTCGGCAAGCGGAACGGCGTTCCATCGTCCTGTGAAGGAAGTATAGCTTACATTACGGGGAAAATGCACTACGGGAGGCATGATGGTGTAGCAGTCCTGCACTATCTCGAAATCGTCCATGAGCCAGTCCTCGCCCTCGGAGGCAAGCTGAAGATATGCGAGATGATTGCCATAGCCGGGATGACACATCTCAAGCTGCACCGCCGTCCATTCGGTGCCAATCTCGGCTGTCGCCGCCTGAATGTTGTTGGACGTGTAAGGATCATATATCTCGACATGGATTCTGGCACCCTTGTCGCTTGCCGAGCGGGCGCGGAAGCGCACCGCAAAGTTGCCCTCATCGAGCCTGACGTCGAACTGCGGAGTCTGGATATAACCCTGCACAGTATCCGTGCCGAACCAGTCCTTTTTTACAAAATGCATCACGGCGAGAGCGCCTCCCGCCTGATGCAAGCCTCTTCCTGCCCATCCCGGAGTCTGAGTCAGAGCCGAATCGACGGCGGACGAGGCGGCAAGTTCGTCGGCGGCAGGCTCGTTTTCGGAGCCTTCGGTCATCGCGTCGAAGTTTTCGCTGAATATTGCTTTGATGTCGCCCTTGGGATTCGCTACAGTGGCGTTGACCGAGAGGCAAAACAGAAAGAAGATTGAAAGTGTCAGAATTGTCTTTTTCATAAATTATTCGGATGTCTCTACAAAGGTAGCTTAATTATGTCAATGCACCAAAACCGAACAATAATTTTCTCACACTTGCGGCGGAAGCAATTTCTGCCGAAGAGTTGTTATATATAAAAAAGAAGTAATGAAACGACTCTCTCTACCTTTGACAATACTTGCGGCGCTGACACTGTGCGGATGCGCCGATTTAGGATTCGGCATCGATGTCGATGACGATTCTCCTTATTTTTATGGCACTACATATTATCCCGGTTATGCTGGCTGGGGATGGGACGGAATTCCACCTGTTTGGGACCTCGGTCCGGTAGCACGTCCTGTACCGCGCCCGCCTATGATTAACGGAGGTGTCGGACCGGCGTTGCCTCCACGTCCCTCCGGACCTGTCAATACCTATCCGGGCATCAACCGTGTTCCGACATCGGTCAACGGCATAGCGCGCCCCGGCAACGGAGGTCTTGCGAATCCCGGAGCACAGACGCCCCGGCGAGTCAACGAAAGATAACCGATTCAGGAAAGCATTGCGGCTACGCGCGTGAGGGCGGCGATGAACTCGTCGACCTCATGCAGTGTGTTGTACATGGCGAAAGAAGCGCGGACAGTGCCCTCTATACCGAGACTTTCCATAAGCGGCTGCGCGCAGTGGTGTCCGGTGCGCACGGCTATGCCCATGCGGTCGAGCAGAATGCCGGTGTCGTAATGATGGGCATTGCCAATAAGGAAAGAAATCAGCGCGCATTTGTCAGGAGCAGTGCCGTAGATATGCACACCGGGAATCGCCTGCATCTTTTCCGTCGCATAGACCAGAAGGTCGTGCTCGTGTGCGGCAATCCTATCCATACCTATGCTCTCGATGTAGTCTATCGCTTTTTTGAGTGCGGAAATGTCGACAAAATCGGGTGTGCCTGCCTCGAATTTATAAGGCAGCTCCGCCCACGTCGTTCCGCTGAAGCTGACATGACCTATCATCTCCCCGCCGCCTTGATACGGAGGCATTTTTTCGAGAAGTTCGCGGCGCCCGTAAAGAACGCCGACTCCGCACGGTCCGTACATCTTGTGCGACGAGAAGGCATAAAAGTCGGCTCCGAGGTCTTGAACGTCAACTTTTGCGTGCGGCACGCCCTGAGCGCCGTCGACACAGAAAACGGCTCCGCGGCTGTGGGCGTACTCTGCCATCTCCTTTATGGGGTTGACAGTTCCGAGGACGTTAGAGGCATGACATACGGAGACGATTCGCGTGCGGTCGGTGAAAAGACCGCGGTAGGCATCGAGGTCGAGACGACCTTCCGCATCGATGGGTATTACCTTTATTTTAACCTTCTTGCGTGACTGCAACAGCTGCCACGGGACGATATTGGAGTGGTGCTCCATGATACTGAGGATAATCTCGTCGCCGTCCTCGAGGAGCTGTCCGTAGCTCGATGCCACCAGATTGAGCGATTCGGTCGCTCCCGAGGTAAAAATCACCTCCTCGACAGAATCGGCGTTGATGAATCCGCGCACCCGCTCGCGGGTAGCCTCCTGCGAGGCTGTCGCCTCCTGCGAGAGGCAGTGGACACCGCGATGGACGTTCGCTTTCTCCTGAGTGTACATGCGGTTGATTTCGTCGATGACCTGACGCGGGGTCTGGCTTGTCGCTGCATTGTCGAAATAGACCAGCGGCTTGCCGTAGACCTTGCGTTCGAGAATGGGAAAATCGCGGCGGATTGCCTCGGTATCGTAGTTCATTGTTCCTCCTTGCTGATATTTGTGCGACAGGCTGCGGCGCATGTGTCGCAGCTGCCGGAAGTGCCGTTGAGACGCTTCTCCACAAGCACGTGGAGTCGCTGGCGGAGCACTTCGAAAGAAATATTGTCGACCACGTCGCTCATGAAAGCCTGCGTGAGCATCATCGTAGCCTCATGGCGCGGAATGCCGCGCGACTGCATGTAGAACAGGGCGCGCTCGTCGAGCTGACCGGTGGTCGCACCGTGTCCGCACTTGACGTCGTCGCAGTAGATCTCGAGCTGCGGCGCGGTCAGCATACGTGCCGACGGCGAGGCGAGCATGTTGCGGTTGGTCTGGACTGCGTCGGTAGCCTCGGCGCCCTCCTCCACTATTATCTTGCCGCCGAAAGCGCCGGTCGACTCATCGAACATGGCATTCTTGAAGAGCTGGCGGCTTCGGCAGTGGCGTCCGCGATGGACGAGGGTGACGCGGTTGTCGGCAATCTGCGAGCCTGTGCAGATGGCGAGCCCGCTCAGACTTGTGTCGGCGCCGTCGCCTACGACGTTTATGCGGTATTCGTTGCGTGTTATGCCTCCGCGGAGGAACGCCGTGCAGACAGTCAGATTGGAGCTGTCGTGCTGCGTCGCCTCGAGCAGCCAGCGGCGCGATGTCGCAGGCGAGCTTTCCTCGATGTCGTAGAGCTCGACCTTGGAGCCGTTATCGGCGACTACACGCACTGTCTCGGCATTGAGATGCGCCGTTTGTGGTGTCTGCGAATGGTCGCAGAGCAGAATCTTGACCTGCGAGTTCTCGAGAGCATGCACGAGAATGTGGCGCGAGGTGTACAGCGGCATCGTCGAATTGAAGATGTTGACAATCTGCAGGGGCTTGTCTATGACTGCTCCGGCTGCGACGCGGATATAGAACCCGTCGGTCATCAGCATGGTGTCGATAAGACCGGCTGGGCTGTCAGAGGTGTTTTTCGCCAGCGCGGCGGCGTCGGCGTGGTATTCTTCGGGGAGCTCGCGCAGCGGGTAAATCTCAAGACCCGCAGGCAGCTTGCCCGCGCAGGGAATATGCACGGAATCGTTGACGTAGACACACAGGAGGCTGTTGAGCTGAGGCACACCGCAGTGGAACGAGGCGGCTACATCGGCGTTCATCGTCACTCCGTCGAGATTGACGGCATAGTCCGGCGCATAGATGCGGTCGGCGCGGCACGAGTCGAGATCCTCGGGGTCGTGCCTGTAGGCTTCTATAGCCCGGGGCAGACGTTCCGTCGCCTCCCTGACAACGCCCTCGACTGCTTTCGGACATTTGCTCCCGCCGTGCGCCCTGACGATTTCAAGGTACTGACCGAATGATTCTGCTGCTGTCATTTTTCTCCGTCTACTTGTTGCTTTATCCAGTCGTAGCCCTTCTCCTCAAGCTCGAGGGCGAGCTCGGGTCCGCCGCTGTATACAATCTTGCCTTTGTACAGGATATGCACGAAGTCAGGCTTGATATAGTCGAGCAGACGCTGGTAGTGGGTTATGACAATCGTGGCGTTGTTGTCTGTCTTGAGCTTGTTGACACCGCCGGCTACAATGCGCAGCGCGTCGATGTCGAGTCCGCTGTCGGTCTCGTCGAGGATGGAGAGGCGCGGCTCCAGGACAGCCATCTGGAAAATCTCGTTGCGCTTCTTCTCGCCGCCGGAGAATCCTTCGTTGACCGAGCGCGAGGCGAGCTTGTTGTCGAGGTCGACGACAGCCCTCTTCTGGCGCATCATCTTGAGGAATTCGGCGGCGCTCATGGGTTCCTGTCCGAGATATTTGCGTTTGGCGTTGACGGCGGCGCGCATGAAGTTGACCATCGTCACGCCGGGAATCTCCACCGGGTACTGGAACGAGAGGAAAAGACCTTCGTGTGAGCGGTCCTCGGGCGAGAGGGCGAGAAGGTCCTTGCCGCCGAGAGTGGCGGAGCCGCCGGTTACGGTGAAGCGAGGGTCGCCGGCGAGAACGCCGGACAGCGTGCTCTTGCCCGAGCCGTTGGGTCCCATGATGGCGTGTACTTCGCCCGGACGTATGGTCAGGTCGATACCGCGCAGTATTTCTTTGCCGTCGATGCCGGCGCGCAGGTTGCTTACTTTCAGTAGTTCTTCGCTCATAGTGTCTTATTGTTAGCCTACCGAACCTTCAAGGGTGATTTCGAGGAGCTTCTGCGCCTCCACGGCAAACTCCATAGGAAGCTTGTTCATCACTTCCTTGGCATAGCCGTTCACGATAAGGGCGACAGCCTCCTCCGTGGGGATGCCGCGCTGGTTGCAGTAGAATATCTGGTCTTCTGAAATTTTAGAGGTAGTAGCCTCGTGCTCGACTACGGCGGTACTGTTCGCCACGTCGATGACGGGGAATGTGTGCGCTCCGCAGGTGGGGCTGAGAAGCAGCGAGTCGCACTGCGTGTAGTTGCGGCATCCTTCGGCTTTCTTGTCCACCTTGACCATTCCGCGATAGCTGTTCTGGCTGTGACCGGCGGATATGCCTTTCGAGACGATGGTGGAACGCGTGTTGGAGCCGATGTGTATCATCTTCGTGCCCGTGTCAGCCTGCTGAAGACGGTTGGTGACGGCGACGGAATAGAACTCGCCGGTGGCGCCTTCTCCTGCGAGAATGCACGAAGGATATTTCCATGTGATTGCGGAACCTGTCTCTACCTGCGTCCACGAAAGTTTCGAATAATCGCCACGGCAGAGTCCGCGTTTGGTCACGAAGTTATAGATGCCGCCGCGACCCTGGGCGTCGCCGGCATACCAGTTCTGGACGGTCGAATATTTCACTTCGGCGCGGTCCTCGACTATAATCTCCACGATTGCGGCATGCAGCTGGTTCTCGTCGCGCATTGGCGCTGTGCAGCCCTCGAGGTAGCTCACGTAGCTGTCGTCGTCGGCAACGATGAGAGTACGCTCGAACTGACCCGTGCCCGAAGCGTTGATGCGGAAATATGTCGAGAGTTCCATAGGGCAGCGGACGCCCTTGGGAATATAGACAAAAGAACCGTCGGAGAACACCGCCGAGTTGAGGGCGGCGTAGAAATTGTCGCGGTAGCTCACTACCTTGCCGAGATATTTGCGCACGAGGTCGGGATACTCGCGGACAGCCTCGCTGATGGAGCAGAAGATGATGCCGCGTTCGGCAAGCGCCTCGCGGTGGGTCGTTTTCACCGACACAGAGTCCATGACGGCATCGACTGCCATACCCGAGAGCACTTTCTGCTCCTCCAGAGGTATGCCCAGACGGTTGAACGTATTGACAAGCTCCGGGTCTACCTCGTCCATGCTCTTGGGCGTGTTCTTTTTGGTCGGCGCGGCATAGTAGCTTATGGCGTTGAAGTCGATGGGCGGAATGGTGAGATGCGCCCACGTCGGTGGCTCGAGCGTCAGCCAGTGGCGGTAAGCCTTCAGACGGAAATCCAGAAGCCATTCGGGCTCGCCTTTCACCGCCGATATGTGGCGTACGACGTCTTCCGACAGACCCGGCGGAATGATGTCTGTGTCTATGTCGGACGTGAAACCATACTTGTATTCGCCGCCGGTGGCGTCGGATATGATCTCGCGTTCCTCGCGTTTTTCTTTTTCGGTTATGTCTTTGTTTTCTTTCATTGTCTTGTATAAACAATTCCGTGCTCCGTTCAGTTGGTGAAATAGCCCAACACTTTTGGAGCGAAATCGGCTACCCATCCGCGCCAAGGCTTGGAAGGCACGTTGAAGCGGCTTGCGTCCTCGGGAATTATGCAGAGATAGACGTTTATCAGCATGCTCGTGACAAGCAGCCAAAGCGCTGCTCGGAACAATGCTCCGCCGATGCGGTCGATGAACCGCAGCTTCACTGCCGAGAGAATCGCTCCGAGAAGCCGTCCCAGAAGCGTGGCGCTCAGGAACACCACAACGAAAAGGCAGATGTAGGCAAGCACGCGCAGGGCGTCGGCATGCTCGCTGCCTCTGCCTATGAACCACGCGGCGACGTCATCGCCGAAAATGCGGCAGGCAAGGATACCGAGCACGACGCCCGCTATGGTGCCCAACTGGTGGACGAAACCCTTCATGGCGCCCGTAAAAAGCGCGACGACGGTTATAAAGAGCAATATTAAGTCGATTGCTGTCATTATACGGTGTGTTTTCGAGTCACAAAATTACAAATAATTCGCTGAATCAGAAAATTGTTCTTCCACCCGTCCGGATGTTAAAATTTTGGCGGGTAGAGTTTTTTGACTACTTTTGCCCTATGGTTCGAAAAGTCACAGTTCTTGTACTGCTTCTTTGGTCGTTTGCAGCGGCGCGCGCCGCTGCTTCGCTGGATTCGTTGCTCAATGCTCTCGACTATGAGATTGGCATCGCCAAGGCTGCTTATATCGAGCCCAAAGAAGCGATGCTCGAGAATCTACGCAACATTCTCGAGGGCGTCGACAACGACAAGGAGCGTTTCGAGCTTCTGCGGCGACTGCATCAGGAATACCTCTACTTCCAGTACGACACGGCATACAACTATGCCCGCAGGATGGAAAGGACAGCGATGCGGATGGGCGACAGCGTGCGCATAAGCATGGCGCGCATGGCTCTTCTGGAGTGTTTTTCTTCCGTAGGCTTCTTCCAGGAGGCGGAGAAAATGGTGGAAAGCATCGACATCGACCTCCTGCCGCCCAAGGAACGCATCGACTGCTATCTCGACATCGCCAAACTGCTCCAGAACATGGAGTCGTACGTCGCCGGCTCCGACGATCTTGTCAGAAAATACACCGAGCGGCGGCGACGGTGCTACAACGCCGTGCTCGCGCTTGCCGACCCCGACAGCTACAGCTATGCCATGGCACGGGTGGAGAAGGCGCGAATCAGCAGATACGCCTCGCCCGAGGCTATCACAATGTGCAAGAACATTCTGGAACGCCACAAGACCGACGCCCATCAGAAGGCTATCAACTATTCCACCATCGGCTTGTCGTACGCCATCCTCGGCAATCCGGATTCGGCGGCATACTACATAACCCTCTCCGCAATCAACGACATACGCTCCAACACACGCGAGACAACGGCGGCAAAGGATCTCGCGGGCATAATGCTGCGCCGGGGCGACATCGAGAGGGCGAACCGCTACATCAACTGCGCCCTCAGCGACGCCGAGACGTACAACAGCCGCCTGCGCAAAGTGGAAATCAACACCATAATGCCGCTGATAGAGACGGCTCGCCACAATCAGATTTCTCTCAGACAGAAACAGCTGATAGGAGTCGCCATCGCCATCACCCTGCTCCTCGCCCTGACGGCATTCCTTTTCTTCAAGCTGAAGAAAAGAAACCGCATCCTCACCCAGATGCACCTCGAGAACCGGGAAAAAGCGCAGGCGCTCGAGGAGAGCAACACGGCTCTTGCCGAAGCTATCACCGACCTGGAGGAAGCGAAGGAAATCAAGGACCAGTACATCATCCAGTCGCTCTATTCGAACACCGATTTTGTCAACGAAGTCGAAGAAAAGACCAAGCGTGCCCTCCTGAAGCTCAAAAGCAAGCAGTACGCCGAGGTCACCGGCATCCTGTCGGACATGGGTGTCAGACGCGAGCAGGAACGCATGTACTCCGCCTTCGACAACGCTTTCCTCAAGCTCTTCCCCAATTTCATCGACGAGCTCAACCGCCTCATGCAGCCGCAGCACAGAATATTCCTCATCGACGGCAAACTGCCCACAGAGGTACGCATATTCGCCCTCATGCGTCTGGGCATCGACTCGCCCGTGCAGATCGCGCAGTATCTCTGTCTGTCGGTCAACACCGTCTATGTCTATAAGGCAAAATTCAAGGCAAAGGCGACAGTCGACAAAAACGAGTTCGACCGTCTGGTGATGTCCATTCCCAAGCCCTGACAACGGAGCGCCACAACTGCACTTTTTGTTAATTTATTTAACCGACAGCCTGAAAATTCTCCGCACAGAGACCTTTTTATTAACGATTATTTTTTTATTCAATCTTAATTTACACAAAGCAGGCAAGCAGCAATTCACTATCTCACAGCCATTTAATATCTTAACAACCTTAAATCTGATTTACCCGCTGCCGGAGTTGCGAAATTGTAGCTAATTTTGCCGCATCCCATTCTACCTGAAAAACAAATTTTCAAACCAAACAATAAACCAATCTTTTCATGAAAGCAACAAAGCAAAAACTCCTTGCGCTGCTGTTTGTACTTTCTGTTTTCGTTCTGGTGCCTGCCGCCTCGGCACAGAACGTCGACCTGAGAGGAACAGTGACAGATGCAGAGAACGCCGAGCCGCTCATTGGCGCCTCGGTGACTGTGAAAGGCACACAGCTTGGCGCCGTGACCGACGTCGACGGAGCCTTCCGGATCAAGAACGTTCCGGCAAACGCGACTGTGACAGTCTCATACGTGAGCTACAAGTCACAGGACATAGCCCTCAAGGGCCGTTCCGAAATCAATGTGTCTCTCGCGCCCGACAACGAACTCCTTAACGAAGTGGTAGTCATCGGCTACGGCACCATGGACAAGAAAGAACTCACCTCCGCAATATCGCACGTGGGCGAGAAAGACTTCCTCACCGTCAGCTCCATGGATCCCTCAATGATGATTCAGGGCAAAGTGCCGGGCGTATCCATCACCAACACCGGCGCCGCCGACCCTAACAACCAGGCGAGCATACAGATACGCGGCGTGTCGTCGCGCGCTGCCGGTCTCGGTCCGCTCATCGTCATCGACGGAGTGCCGGGCGGCAACCTCACCAACCTCAACTCCAACGACATCGCCTCTTTCGACATCCTCAAGGACGGCGCGGCTTCCGCAATCTACGGTACGCGCGGCTCCAACGGCGTCATCCTCATCACCACCAAGAAAGGCACCAAGGACGGAACAATCCACACTACATATTCCGGCGTCTTCGCATGGGACAAGATCAAGAACGAGCTCGACATGATGGACGCTCAGGAATACCGCGACGTCCGCCTCGGCTGGGGTGACAACGGCGTGGACCTCGGCGGCAACTACGACTGGCTCAAGGGCGTCAGCCGCACGGGCTTCGCACATCACCACACCCTCAGCCTCAGCGGCGGCAACGACCGTACGAGCTACCGTGTCAGCGTCGACTACCGCGACCACAAGGGCATCGACCTCCGCTCGCGCCGTGAGGAATACGGCGGCAGAGCAGCCATCTCGCACACCAGCAAGGGCGGACTGTTCAACTTCACTGTCAACCTCGCCCCGCGTATCATCTACCGCGACCAGGCTGACTGGAGCGTGTTCAAGAACGCCATCGAGGCGAATCCGACTACTCCTCTGATGGATCCCGAGAACCCCACACGCTACTATAACTTCCAGGGTCAGGTGGTAGGATACAACCCCGTCGAGTCGCAGCGCCTCGAGACCGACCACGGCGACACCAAGCTCCTCGACTGGGACGCTACGGCACGCCTCAACCTCCTGCCGCTCTTCTACAAAGGCGACGACTGCCCCTTCACCCTCAACACACAGGTGATGTTCGCCGACCACCAGTACGACAACAACAACAAGTGGTTCCGCCCCTCGACAAGCACACAGGCTATCAACGCCGGCCGCGAGGGCGAGGCAAGCCGCGGCTACTCCAAGGAAAAACAGTATATCGTCGAATGGATCACCAACTTCGGCGCGCGCTTCGGCAAGAACAACTTCAAGCTCATGGCTGGCTACTCCTACCAGTACTCGCAGTACGAAGGCTTCTCGGTAGAGAACAAGGACTTCCCCAACGACGGCCTGCACGCCGACAACATCGGTTCCGGCGAATATATGAAAGACGAGGGCGAAGTGGGCATGAGCTCCTACAAGAACGACGCCAAGCTGATCTCGTTCTTCGGACGTGTCAGCTACGACTGGGACGGCAAATACCTCTTCACGGCGTCTATCCGCCACGAGGGCAGCTCCAAGTTCGGCGCCAACCACAAGTGGGGCAACTTCCCCGCCGTGTCGGCAGGCTGGCGCATCAGTCAGGAATCCTTCATGGAAGGCACCCGCTCATGGCTCGACGACCTCAAGGTCCGCGCCGACTACGGTGTGACCGGCAACCAGAACTTCGACAGCTACAAGAGCCTCAGCACCATGAACGGCTTCGGCTACTATCTCTACAACGGCAAGTTCATCCAGGTATGGGGACCGGGCAAGAACGTCAATCCCGACCTCCGCTGGGAGAAAAATAAGAACTGGAACGTCGGCATCGACTTCTCGATGTTCAACAGCCGCTTCTACGGCTCTCTCAACTACTTCAACCGACGCACCGAAGACCTTCTCGGCGACTACAAGGTGCCCGTGCCTCCGTATCTCCACGACGAGACATTCGTCAACGTAGGCACGATGAAGAACACCGGCTTCGAATTCGACCTCGGTTTCATCGCCGTACAGAACAAGGATTTTCAGTATGATTTCAACGTCGTAGGCTCCACGATGAGCAACAAGTTCATCGACTTCAGCAACTCCGAATATGTCGGACAGGACTACTACAGCGTCTGCGGCACTGAAGATCCCTACCCCTACTACAACCTCCAGCGTATCGAGAAAGGCGAGTCCATAGGCAACTTCTACATGTGGAAATACGCCGGCATCAACAAGGACGGAGAATGGCTCGTCTACGACAAGGACGGCGACATCATCAACGCAAGCCAGGCTTCGGAGGCTGACCGACAGAAGGTCGGCAACGGCATGCCGAAGTTCACAATGTCGACAACCCACAACTTCCGCTACCGCAACTTCGACCTGAGCCTCTTCTTCCGCGGAGCTTTTGGTTTCGACATCTTCAACATACACGACTTCTACTACGGAACCCGAAAATTCAACGGCAACGTCCTCAAGAAGGCATACGGCAAGAACTTCGCCATCAGCCCCACATCGTCGCACGCCGTGACAGACTACTTCCTCGAAAGCGGCGACTACTTCAAGCTCGACCAGCTCACACTCGGCTACACCCTCAACCTGCCCAACGCGCGCTTCATGGACAAGCTCCGCATCTACGGAACTATGAAAAACGTGTTCACAATCACCAAGTTCAGTGGAGTCGACCCGTCGACATACCAGGTCAACGGTCTCACACCCGGCGGAGAAGGCAGCCGCCGTTACTTCCCCTCGACACGCCAGTTCATCCTCGGTGTACAGCTCGACTTCTAACCTCATAGCAATCAAACGACCATGAATATAAAATTCATCAAACCGATAGCAGTAGCCGCAGCATGCGCAGCAATGCTTGCCGCCTGCACCGACCTGGACGAGAAACTCTACGACCAGGTAGGCTCGCAGAACTACTACAACACAAAATCCGATGTGGTGCGCGCAGTGTTCCGTCCGTTCGAGCACGCCTTCTGGAGCATCCAGAGCCGCCACGTGCTCAACGAACTCACAGCCGACCAGCTCATCACCCCGACCCGCGACGGTTGGTGGGACGACGGCGGCAAATGGCGCAAGCTCCACTACCACCAGTGGAACGTCGAGGACGGCGGCGACGCACAGACAGAATGGAACGGCTGCTTCCAGGGTATAGGACAGTGCAACTATGTCATCGAGGACATGCAGAACCTCTCCGACGAGAAATTCGGCTTCACCCAGGCTGAGTTCGACAACCTTGCCGCACAGTGCCGCGCCCTCCGCGCATGGTTCTATATCCGTCTGCTCGACGCGTTCCGCAACGTGCCGCTTGCCGTGAGCTTCAACGACATGAGCAAGAACTCCGACGGGCAGGTCGAGCCCAAGGTCGTGTTCGACTTCATCGAAAACGAACTCAAGGACTGCATGACACTCCTTGCGAAGAAAGAAAGCCTCGGCGGTCAGGCTCAGATACAGGGACAGTGGACACAGGCAGGCGCCGCAGCGCTGCTCATGCGCCTCTATCTCAACGCAGAAGTCTACATCGGCGAGGACCGCTACAACGACTGCGCCACAGTGGCACAGGACATCATCGACGGCAAATACGGCGCCTACGAGCTCGCCACACGCTGGGACGCTCCCTTCGACTGGAACAACGACACCTGCGACGAGGTAATCTTCGGTTTCCCCGCCGACCAGGGCTATACCTATTGGCAATACCAGGGCGACACATACTGGTGGACAGTTCCGGCACGCGCACGCTACTACTTCAACGACAGCAAGTGCAAGGCGGGCGACCACAACACCAAATACGCCGCTTCGCCGAGCTACGACCTCAACGGCGAGCTCTACACCTACGAACTCGGCATGCCGGTCCAGAATTTCCGCAAATATGAGGGCGACGAGCGCATGAAGCTCTACCGCAA
>JAGBDG010000028.1 GCA_017937625.1 Muribaculaceae bacterium
ACGCGACGGCAACGAGATACCACTGAAGGCGCAGGGATGGAACCCGCTTGCCGGAGGCAACGAAGATCAGGCGCTGACCAACGAAGGCGCGGAGACCGCCGATACCGCCAAATAGCTTCTGAACGGCATTTTTTAGTCTTTGCGCATCCTCTTTTCAGAAAATTGTACTTATCTTTGCACCAGAATTTAAAGATAGAACATTAAGAATATGATAAACCGTAGTTTAATAAGAATCAAAACCATCCAGATTCTTTATTCATATCTACTGACACGCAGCGACTTCAAGCTCGAGCCGGCGCCTGCCGAAGGCGACACAGACCGCGACCGCCAATTTGCCTATTCGGTTTATCTCGATTTTCTTCTCCTTCTTCTCAAACTCTCGGCAGTTCCTTTAGGACAGAATTCAGGCGTCAAGCTTGAAGGCGACGCCGTGCTGCGCAAGAACCGCGTGGCAAAGGCACTGCGCTCCGACCCGGCTATGTCGGCTATCATCAGCCGCTATCGCGACCGTCTGTCGAGATTCGACGCGTGCCTGCCCGAGATAATGAACGCGATCACCGAATCCGCCGTCTACAACGATTTCAAGAGAAAGCGCAAGCTCGAGATGGCTGACGACGTTGCGTTCTGGGTAAGCGTATTCTCCACCATCATTAGGAAAAACAAGTCTTTCGAGCGCGTACTGCGCCAGAACGAGGCATTCAGCCGGGTAGGTCTCGAGGAAGGTCTCAAGAAATTCACCACGACCCTCACCTCGTTCGATGACACCCGTGCCTCCTACCTCAAGGCACGCAACGACCTCGACCGCTCGCTCTCGATAGCCTACAGCCTATATCACGCGCTTCTGTATCTGCCAGTCCACATCACGGACCTGCATCTCCGCCGGATAGACGACGCCAAGCACAAATACCTGCCGACTCCCGAAGACCTCAACCCCGACATGAGGCTCGCCGAGAACATGTTCGCCGAGGCTCTGCGCAAGTGCAAGCCGCTGACCGAGTATATCGAGGACAACCCCGAGGCAGACAGCTCGGCATGGCGCGACAGCGACCTAATGTACTCCGCGCTGCTCAACCGCATACTCGAATCGGACCTCTACAAGGAATATCTCGGAACCGAGCCGGGTGACTTCGCCACGGACGCCAACTTCTGGCGTGAGGTGATGCGCACCATCGTACTGCCCTCCGACGAGCTTGCCGACGCTCTCGAGACCCGTTCGGTCTACTGGAATGACGACCTCTCCATCATGGGAACTTTCGTGCTCAAGACCATACGCCGCAGTTTCGCCGACCCGGAGGGAAACGAAAAGAAGCTCGAGACAGGCACGATAGAGCTGCTTCCCAAATTCATGAACCACGACGACGAGAAATTCGGCGCACAGCTTTTCGAAGCTGTGGTGATGAACAGGGAGACATACCGCGAATACATCGACCGGTTCATCGACAACAAGCAGTGGGATACCGAGCGCCTTGCCTTCATGGACATCGTGCTGATGCTCGCGTCGATAGCCGAAATCATCAACTTCCCCTCCATACCTATCCCCGTGACACTCAACGAGTACATAGAGATAGCCAACGACTACTCGACGCCCCGCAGCGGTCAGTTCATCAACGGCATACTCTACTCCGTCATCAAGATGCTCCAGTCGGAAGGGACAATAGCAAAGAAATAATAACCGTAAAAATATAACAACATGCTCAACTTCATCCTCCTTGATGCAGCACCCGCCCAGGGCGGTGGCGGCATGGGCAGCATCCTTATGATTGTGGCTCTTTTCGCCATCTTCTACTTCTTCATGATCCGCCCGCAGCAGAAACGTCAGAAAGAAATCAAGAAATTCCGCGAGTCGCTCGGTCCTGACAGCAAGATCGTGACAGCCGGCGGCATCTTCGGCACCATCAAAGAAGTCAAGGACACATACTTCGTAGTAGAGATTGCCAACGGCGTGCGCATCCGCATCGACAAAGGCTCCGTCTATCCTTCTGCCAACGACGCCAACCAGGCTGCGCAGAACAACGAGAACACCGCCAACAAGTAACACTCCACCTCAGTGGACTCAAAGAGGAACATCCTCGCCCGCTTCGTTTCGCTCATGCGCTCTCCGCGTGGGCGCGACATCGGAATGTTCCTCATTTTCGTGGCTGTATCCGCGGTTCTATGGATCGTGCTGACTCTCAACGAAGAAGAGCAGCACGATTTCCGCTTGCCGCTGCGTATCACCCAGGTACCCGATTCGGTGACGCTCGTGTCTGCCGGACCGGATGCGCTGAGTGTCAACCTGCGCTGCCGCGGCACGCAGCTCATCAAGATGTCGATGGGCTCGCCCGCGGTGAATGTCGACTTCCGCGCCTACCGCAGCAACGGGCTTATCCGCGTGAGCAACGCCGAGCTTAAGGCGCTCGTGCGCAATGCCACGGGCGGCTCGCAGGTCAATGTTGTCTATCCCGACACCCTGCAGCTCAGCTACACCACCCATCCCGGCTATAAGCTCACTGTGCGCCCCGACTGCAAGGTGACGGCGGCGCCGCAGGCGGCGCTCATCGGCAGACCCCGCGTCGTTCCCGACACTGTCAGCCTCTACATTGCCAACGGCGACGAGTTGCCCGACAATATCAGCCGCATAAGCACCGAACCGATAAGGCTCGTGGGTCTGGAGCACACCACCACGCGCCGCGTCAAGCTGCTCGCGCCGCCGAACACGCGCGTGATACCCGACAGTGTCGACATCACCTTTGAGGTAGAGCCTATGATTTTCAAGAGCCGCAAGGTTGTCATCGAGCCCATAAATGTTCCTTCCGGCATCAAGCTCATCACTTTCCCCGCACAGATTGACGCATTCTTCATGGTGCCGATGAGCTCCTACTCCACCGGCACGGCAAGTTTCCGAGTCGTGGCGGACTACAACAGCATATCGCCGCTGTCGGGCAGCAACAAGGTGAAACTCCACCTTGCCGACGTCTCCGACAAGCTCTACAACGTCCAGCTCTCGACCGACAGCGCCGAATATATCATCGAACGTCACAGATGACCAGGATTACGGCTCTCACGGGAGGCATTGGCGCGGGAAAATCTACCATCGCCCGAGTGCTCAGGACCTGGGGCTATCCCGTCTACGACTGCGACAGCCGCGCCCGTTGCATCATGGACGAGGACGACGGCATCAAGCGCCGCATCGCCGAAGAAATCGACCTCGAGACCGTCGTCGACGGCATAATCGACCGGGCGAAGCTTTCGGAGATTGTTTTTTCAGACAAAGAGAAACTATCGAGGCTCAACAGCATAGTCCATGCAGCCGTGCGCGCCGACCTGCGCCGGTGGGCAGCCGAGTCGGACAGCGACAGGGTATTCGTAGAGACGGCAATCCTCTATTCGAGCGGACTGTGCCATGACGTCGACGACGAGCTGCGCGTGACGGCGTCCGTCGAGACCCGCGTCGAGCGCGTAATGCGCCGCAACGGATTCAGCCGCAGCCACATCGAGGCTCGCATTGCCTCGCAGGCGGCGGAAGAAAACCCCGCCAATCCCGTAGCAAACGTCTTCCTCATCGACAACGGGGGCACCGTCCCTGTCCTCCCACGCCTCCATGCCTACCTCCGCCGCTAAAGCATACAGGACAATGAAAAGAGCATTATATCTGTTATCAGCAATCATTGTATTATACTTAGCCTCCTGTTCGGGATCTATATCACAGTATAATAAGGAAATAGCGCGTGCTGAAACTCTTATGCAAAGTGATGCCGACAGCGCATTGACTATTCTGGAGGCGATAGAGCCTTCTGAGCTCGGAACAGACTCTCTGCTTGCCAAATACACTTATCTTAAGGC
>JAGBDG010000269.1 GCA_017937625.1 Muribaculaceae bacterium
CTCGGGCAACAATACCGACACCATAGACATCAGCGACCTCGCTCCGGGTATGTACATTCTCCGTGCCGTTCCCGAAAGCGACACTTCGGCACCCGTTGTAATGAGAATCATCAGAAAATAAGTATAACCGAATACATGCATCACTGAGGGACGGCTTCATGCCGCCCCTCATTTATTTGCTCAATTCCGCGAAATAATATACTTTTGCGTCATGAAAAATGGATTTTACCGCATAGCGTGCGCCTCGCCTGAGGTCACTGTCGCCGATACGGCTGCATGCACGCAGCGAATACTCGAGCTCGCCTCCGAGGCATGGCAGCGCGGCGCCGATATCGCCGTCTTCCCCGAACTATGTGTCACCGCCTACACGTGCGGCGACCTTTTCCATAACCGCGCCCTTCTTGATGGCGCGACAGCCTCACTGGAAAAAATAAAAGTTGCCTCAGCTGATATGTCCGGTCTCTGCATTGTAGTAGGCGCGCCCGTCATCTGCGGCACGTCATTATATAATTGCGCGGTATTCATAGCCGACGGCAAAATCAAGGCTTACGTGCCGAAGACATATATACCGAACTACAATGAGTTTTACGAGAAACGCTGGTTCGCGTCCGGTGCTAATGTCTCTACGTGCCTTGACGGAATACCTTTCGGTACCGACATATTAGTGCAGCACAACGGTGTCCGTATTGGTGCGGAAATATGCGAGGATCTGTGGACAACGACGCCTCCGAGCGGCAGCATGGCGCTCGCAGGAGCGGAAGTGCTCGTCAATCTCTCGGCGAGCGACGACCTCATCGGCAAGTACGCATATCTCCGCTCGCTTGTGGCACAGCAGTCGGCACGATGCATTGCCGCTTACGCATACTCATCTGCAGGCTTCGGAGAATCATCGACCGACCTCGTTTTCGACGCCAAACTCATCATAGCCGAGAACGGCAGCATTCTGAGAACAAACCGCCGATGGACACGCGGCAATCAGATTGTCATTGCCGACGTGGACATCGAGGCAATACGCCGCGACCGCATGCACAACACCTCGTTCGACGACTGTCGCCGAAACGCAAACCCATCATACCGCATCGTCGACACCTGTGCGTCTGCCAATCCGCGCCGCGACGACAGTTTGCTCCGACATGTCGCTCCACACCCGTTTGTACCCTCCGACGATGCCATACTCGAATCGCGCTGCGAAGAAATAATACACATTCAGACAGCAGGACTTGCAAAACGGCTCGCCGCGACACGATGCAAATCGCTCGTCGTCGGAATATCCGGAGGACTTGACTCCACGCTTGCCCTTCTTGTCGCTGCGCGCACTTTCGACAGTCTCGGACTCGACCGCAAAGGCATTATCGGCGTGACAATGCCTGGCTTCGGCACGACTGACCGCACATACAACAACGCCATCAGCCTCATGGAAGCTCTTGGTATAACAATCCGCGAAGTTCATATCGCGCCTGCTGTGATGCAGCACTTCTCCGACATCGGTCATGACCCTGCGGTTCTTGATGTGACCTACGAGAACAGTCAGGCACGCGAACGCACGCAGATACTGATGGATATAGCAAACCAGACAGGCGGCATGGTACTCGGCACCGGCGATCTTTCGGAACTCGCACTCGGATGGGCGACATACAACGGCGACCACATGTCGATGTACGGAGTCAATGCCGGCGTACCGAAGACGCTCGTCAAGTATCTCACACGCTATTTCGCCTCATCGGAGGAGATTTCCGAAAAGGAGCGCACTGCCCTGCTCGACATCATCGACACCCCGATAAGCCCCGAGCTCATTCCGGCAAAAGCCGACGGAACAATAAAACAGAAGACCGAAGACCTTGTAGGACCATACGACCTTCACGACTTCTTCCTTTATTATACCCTGCGCTATGGATTCACTCCCGGACGCATCTGTCTGCTCGCATGCAAGGCATTCGAAGGGGAATTCGACAGAGCGACGATTCTCAAATGGGAACGCGTGTTCTTCCGCCGTTTCTTCGCCCAGCAGTTCAAGCGCTCGTGTCTCCCCGACGGCCCGAAGGTCGGCAGTGTTTGCCTCAGCCCGCGTGGCGACTGGCGCATGCCTTCCGACGCATCGGCAGCCCTATGGCTTGCCGACATCCCCGAAGAATAGTCCACAATAAGGCATAAGAAAACTGCATTCCCGATTTCCGTAAGGATTCAGGAATGCAGTTCTTTTTTGTGTTATACCTTTTCTCAGAGTTTCATGCGGTTGCGCACGTCTTCGAGCTTGGCTTCGTCATTGAGGTTGTAATAGACATTCTCGAGGTAGCGGAGAGTGTCCATGTTGTCAGGATTGAGAGTATAAGCCTCTTCAAGGATGTCGACAGCCTTAAGGAACAGAGGTTTGATTTTCTCTGCATAATATTTGTTGTATTCATCCTGAGCTGTAGGAGCCTGGTCGTTGAGGGCATAAGCTTCCTCGCAGAGAAGACGACCGTAGTTATATACTGCGTCGGCGTTCTTGGGGTCGAGCTCGCGGGCCTTGATGTAGTCCTGAGTTGCCTCGGCACGCTTGCCCGTGTTCTCGTAGAGGACGCCGCGGATTACATAGTACTGTGCGGTCGAGGGATCGCTCTGGATAGCCTGATTGATGGTAGTGAATGCGTCGTCGAAGTCTTTCTTCTGCAGATAGTAGTTGACAATCTGACCCATGTACATGGGGTCTTCCTTACCGAAGAGAGGCAGGGCTTCCTTGGCGTAGTCGAGGATAGCGATAGAATCGTTCATGCCGCTTGCGACAGCGATAGCGTAATCGTAAAGCTGTTTCTTGTTGTAAGCGTGCTTGCGTGCGTAGTCAAATGCCTTGAGCGCATTGGGAAGTTTCTCGTTCTGCCATGCTGCGAGAGCCTGGTTGAAGGCGATTTCGCCGAAGACGGTATCGACGGGGAGCTGCTTGTTCTTCTCAAGGCTTTCCTTCACTGCGGGAATTTCGGGAAGCTTGCAGAAAATGCCCCAGAGTTCGTATGCCTGATCATATTTCTGAGCGTTGTACATCTCCACACCTGCATTCGAGAAGTCGGCAAGGTGACCTGAGAGTGTGCTGACGATATCTTTAGAATATTTTGTCTTGACCTTTCCTTTGGCATCGACTACCGTGTCGAGAGGAAGAGCTTTCTCATAGTAGCCGAAGCCGCTGATAAGGAGGTCACCCATTTTGAGGTTGTCGCCATCTTTGAGCTGGTTGAACTGCTTGAGACCAAGAAGTTTGTCGTACTGTCCGAAAGCTGCTTTGCCGGGAATATACCATGTCTGGGCATTCTGCGCTGTCGCAGGGTCGGTAAGAGCAGGTTTGATGATTTCTGCAACCTTGTCGGCGGGATCGCCTGCCTTCATAGCGCGTTCGGCGTCCTTAACTACGTTGGGCTGTGCGGTTGCGGTCATCGCAGCCACGACGGCAAGTGCCAATAGTGAAATGTTCTTCATTTCTTTTGATATTAGGGTTGTTTTAAATTAATTATTCTGTTTCTTCGTCCGACTCGTCGACAGCCTCGATTTCGACGTCCTCGTCCTCGTTGCTGTTTTCCTCTTCGGTCTCGTTATCGGTGATACCGGGCAGTTCCTCGGCATTTTCCTCTATCTTTTCGACTTCTTCCTCGGGGTCTGCCTCGACGCAACATACAGAAGCAATAACGTCGGCACGCTTCTGAAGGTTGATGATGCGAACGCCCTGAGTCGCGCGACCCATGACTCTTATGTCGGCGACATGAATGCGGATTACGACACCTGATTTATTGATAATCATGAGGTCGTTCTCGTCGTTGACACTCTCGAATCCGATGAGTTCACCGGTCTTTTCGGTGACATTCATGGTCTTGACACCCTTGCTTGCACGGCGGGTCTTGCGGTAATCCTCGACAAGCGAGCGCTTGCCGTAACCCTCCTGCGAGAGGGCAAGAACCGTGTTTGTGGTATTCTCGGGCATTGCGATAAGTCCGATGACGGCATCGTCGCCGGTCTCGTCTATGCGCATGCCGCGTACACCTGCCGATACTCGTCCCATGGCGCGTAGTTCGCTTTCGTGGAAGCGGATGGCACGACCGTGGCGGTTAGCCATAAGAATCTCGCTGTTTCCGTCGGTAAGTTCCACGCCTATCAGGCAGTCGCCCGGACGGATGACAATTGCCTTCTTGCCCTTGGCGAGCACACGGACATATTCGGTGAGAAGTGTCTTCTTGATGACGCCCTGCTTGGTGGCGAATACAAGATAGTGCGAGTTGGCAAAGTCGGCGTCGAGCTGCGGGCAGCGGATATATGCACGCACTTTGTCGCCCGGTTCGATGTTGAGCAGGTTCTGGAGAGCGCGACCCTTACTGTTCTTGCCGAATTCCGGCAGCTCATAGACACGCATCTTGTAGACAAGACCCTTGTCGGTGAAGAAGAACATGTAGTTGTGCATCGAAGCGGTGTAGATGTGCTCGATGAAGTCGCTGTCGCGGGTGACAGAGCCGCGCGATCCGACACCGCCACGGTTCTGAGCGCGGAAATCGGCAAGCGGAGTACGCTTGATGTATCCGAGGTGACTGATGGTGATGACCATGTCGTCGTCTGCATAGAAATCCTCCGCGTTGAAGTCGCCGGCGCTGTAGTCAATCTTAGTACGTCGGGCATCGCCGTATTTCTCTGCAATCTCGCGCAGCTCGCTTTCGATAAGCTCGCGCTTGACGTTGGGGTCCGAAAGAATAAGTTCGAGTTCTGCGATACGCTTGTGGATATCGTCGATGTTCTTCTGAAGCTCGTCGACCGCAAGGTTGGTGAGCGCGCGGAGACGCATGTCGACGATAGCCTGAGTCTGCGCGGGCGACAGATTGAAACGCTCTCCAAGCGAGTTACGGGCGTCCTCAGCGTTTTTAGATGCCTTGATTATAGCGATTACCTCATCGATATTCTGAACGGCTATCATCAGACCCTCGAGAATGTGGGCGCGTTCCCTCGCTTTGTTGAGCTGGTACTGTGTGCGGCGCGTCACTACCTCGTAGCGGTGGTCGTTGAATGCCTGGATGATTTCCTTAAGATTGAGCGTGCGAGGACGACCGTGTACGAGCGCGACGTTGTTCACGCTGAACGACGACTGCATGGCCGTAAGCTTGTAGAGCTTGTTCAGCACAACGTTGGCGTTGGCGTCCGTTTTCAGCTGTATGACGATTCGCATGCCGTCTCGGTCCGACTCGTCGTTGATGTTGGCGATGCCGTCGATTTTCTTCTCCACGACAAGGTCTGCAATGTTCTTGATGAGTTCGGCACGGTTCACGCCGTAAGGTATCTCGTTGACTACGATAAGCTCATGGTCGGCTTTCTGCTCTATCTCGGCATTGGCACGGATGATGATTCTGCCTCTGCCGGTCTCGTATGCCTCGCGGACGCCCTCGTAGCCGTAGATAGTGCCGCCGGTGGGGAAGTCGGGAGCTACGACATATTTCATCAGGTCGCTTACCTCGAGGTCGGGATTGTCAAGAAGTGCGATGCAGGCGTTGATACACTCGCCGAGGTTGTGGGTAGGCATATTCGTAGCCATGCCTACTGCGATACCCGAAGCGCCGTTGACAAGAAGATTGGGGAAACGGGTAGGAAGAACGACGGGCTCTTTGCGCGAGTTGTCGTAGTTCGGCTGAAAATCTACGGTATCTTCATCGATATCGCGAAGCATTTCCTCGCCGAGCGGGTCGAGACGCACCTCGGTATAACGCATAGCTGCGGGCGAGTCACCGTCGATAGAACCGAAGTTGCCGTGTCCGTCCACAAGAGTATGTCGAAGCGACCACCACTGTGCCATGCGGCATACGGTTCCGTAAATCGACGAGTCACCGTGGGGGTGATACTTACCCATGACCTCACCGACACAGTTGGCGGATTTCTTGTGGGGTTTGTTACTTGTATTGCCCATCTCGTTCATACCGAAGAGCACGCGTCTGTGGACAGGCTTCATGCCGTCACGGACGTCTGGCAGGGCTCGCGACACAATCACCGACATAGAATAGTCGATGTATGCCGTCTTCATCTCGTTTTCAATATTAATCTTAAAGATACGATCTTCTTCCAACATGCTATAAAACAATGTTTGTTAAGACGTTCCTCCGCTCGTCCTCGTTTTTGTCATACGATAGACTTGAAGTAAGGTCTGAAAAATTCATACAAAGGTACGAAATAATTTTTAATTTTGCAGCAAGAACCGAACAATCGGACATCGTTTTTACTTAATTAAATATAATATCAATCGCCGCGGCAAACAACACCGGTGTCCGCACTACTTTGGCACGGTAATTGTATCATAGAAATCGGGGCATTCTCTCTACAACCCCGGATAATTAGAAATATGGAAAATAGCCAGAAATACACTGCGGCCGCACAGACAGCAATCGACAATCTGCGCCGGCACTGCACAAATCACAACAACCGGGCTATCATGCCCGCCCATCTGATGCTCGAGCTCACGACACCGGATACGCCCACCGCCTCGCTGATCGAGAGCATCATCGGCGCCGGAAAGCTCGCCGATCTACGCTCGCAGCTCGATGCAGACCTCTACGAACCCTCGGCGGACGAAGACAAGGACGCGGACTACTACAACCGTACAATCACGCTCATCATCAAGCTTGCCATCATCGAGGCTCGCTATATGAAGTCGTCGCTCGTCGATACTGAACATCTGCTCCTTTCATTGCTCCACAACAAGGAAGTCCGCGGCATGGCGCTTATGACCCCGTTCTTCAACGCCGGACTCGACTACGAGAGCGTTGTCCGCCGCCTGAAAGCCGACCTGATGCCGGAAGGCGCCTCCGACGACGAACCCGCCGGCAGCTCTGGCAGAGACAACCCGGAGGAAGAAAGAAACAGTCGCGAAAGCACAGACAGCACAGCCTCGGCAAAGCAGAAGTTCCGCCGCCAGCAGGGACACGGCGACACACCCATGCTTGACAAATTCGGAAACGACATGACCCGAGCCGCACAGGAAGGCAGGCTCGACCCTGTCGTAGGACGTGAGACTGAAATCGAACGCCTTGCCCAGATTCTCAGCCGACGCAAGAAGAACAACCCCGTCCTTATCGGCGAGCCAGGTGTCGGCAAATCTGCCATTGTAGAAGGTCTCGCATTGCGCATCGTCCAGCACAAGGTTTCGCGTCTGCTTTTCAACAAGCGCGTCATATCGCTCGATATGGCTTCTATTGTCGCCGGCACGAAATATCGCGGTGAGTTCGAGGAGCGCATCAAGGCAATTCTCAACGAACTCTCCAAGAATACCGATATAATTCTTTTCATCGACGAGATTCACACCATCGTCGGCGCAGGCAACGCACAGGGTTCGATGGACGCGGCGAATATGCTCAAACCGGCGCTCGCACGCGGCGAAATTCAGTGTATCGGCGCCACTACACTCGACGAATACCGCGTGAACATAGAAAAGGACGGCGCACTCGAGCGTCGCTTCCAGAAAGTAATGGTCGAACCGACTACCGCCGAGGAAACCCTCACCATACTTCGAAATATCAAGCCCCGCTACGAAGAGCACCACAGCGTCATCTATTCCGACGAAGCACTCGAAGCATGCGTAAAGCTCACTGACCGCTATATCAGCGACCGCAACTTCCCCGACAAGGCAATCGACGCGCTCGACGAAGCAGGCTCACGCGTCAAAATCACGAACGTCGCCGTGCCGTCCGGCATCGAGACAATGGAAAACCGCCTTGCGGAGCTCAATGCCGAAAAGCTGGCAGCCGCACAGCGCCATGATTTCGCACAGGCCACCATCCTGCGCGACGAGGCGGCAGAGCTGAGCAAGAAGCTCGACGCCGCGCGCGAAGACTGGGACCGAGCCATGCGGGAAAACCGCGAGATTGTCGACGCCGACAAGGTTGCCGAAGTAGTCGCCATCATGACTGGCGTTCCCGTCCAGCGCATAGCGCAGGCAGAAGGCATCAGACTTCTCGAGATGGCTCCGACTCTCAAGAAGGCCATCATAGGTCAAGACGAAGCAATCAACAAGATAGTCAAGGCTATACAGCGCAACCGTCTCGGTCTCAAGAACCCGAACAAGCCCATTGGCTCGTTCATGTTCCTCGGTCTGACAGGCGTCGGAAAGACACACCTCGCGAAAAAACTTGCCGAATATCTATTTGACTCTGCAGACACGCTCATCCGTATCGACATGAGCGAGTATATGGAGAAATTCAGCGTGTCGCGTCTTATCGGCGCCCCTCCGGGCTACGTCGGCTATGAGGAAGGCGGTCAGCTCACCGAGCGCGTTCGCCGTCACCCCTACTCTGTCGTGCTTCTCGACGAAATCGAGAAAGCGCATCCCGATGTTTTCAACCTTCTCCTTCAGGTCATGGACGAAGGACGTCTCACCGACAGTCTCGGGCGCCGTATCGACTTTAAGAACACCATCATAATCATGACGTCGAACATCGGTACACGCCAGCTCAAGGAGTTCGGTACCGGCGTAGGTTTCAATACCCGCGAGATGGACCGCGAATACTCGCACGGAGTGCTCACCAAAGCGCTTAACAAAGCTTTCTCTCCCGAGTTCCTGAACCGTATCGATGACATCATCATCTTCGAGACCCTTGACAAAGACGCTATCTACAAGATTATAGACATCGAGCTTGCCGACTTCTACAAGCGTCTCGAAGCACTCGGCTACAGCGTGACACTCAGCGACGAGGCTAAGAATTTCATCGCCTCCAAGGGTTGCGACGTACAGTACGGTGCGCGTCCGCTCAAGCGAGCCATTCAGAAATACCTCGAAGACGAGCTTGCCGAACTGCTTCTCAGCACGAAAGTCAATCAGGGCGACGAGATTATCGTCGGCTTCGACGAGGACAACAAGAAAATTGTCACTCAGGTGATTTCATCTGACGCTCAACCGAAAATAACTGAATAACAGACATATCACTATAAGTAAAACGCATCACGACCGGTGCGTTTTACTTTTTTAATATTCTGCAAGTAATAATCCGCGTGAGGCGGCGTTTTCATTACAATATTTCCAATAAGGTACATCAGTAAAAAAGTAATCAGAATTGAAAAGCATCATTCCTTCAAGCGCGACTTCAACCCCGGGGCTGTTAGTGTCATTTCTGCCTGTAGCAATGTTACTTACATTTCTCGCAGGAATTATTATCTTCGCAGGAGCCGACGCGATTTTCGAGTACAGCCCCTATAGTCTTTTGTGCGCGGCGCTGACTGCAGTCGCTCTGTCATTCGCCGGAAAAACTCTGAGCAAACGTGGTTTAATAATAGGTATCCGACGTAGCGCCAAGCAGATTCTTCCCGCCGTACCCATGCTCGTCTGTATCGCAATGGTAGCGACTACCTGGATGCTTAGCGGCGTTGTTCCCGTGCTTATCAGTTTCGGCCTCAATGTCCTCAGCCCCACGTTTTTCCTCGCGATAAGCTGCGCGGTCTGCGGCGTAATATCCATCCTTACCGGCAGTAGCTGGAGCACAATAGCCACCATCGGTGTTGCTTTCATGGGCATCGGCACTGTCATGGGCATTCCCGCCGGCTGGGTAGCTGGTGCAATTATCTCAGGGGCTTATTTCGGCGACAAAGTGTCTCCGCTCAGCGATACAACCGTCATCGCTTCCTCGTCCTGCGGAGTCGACCTTTTCACCCACATCCGCTATCTGATGATTACCACGGTGCCTTCGATTGCAATTGCGCTGCTGGTTTTCACAATCGCCGGCTTCAATATCGACGTAGCGGGAGAGATAGAGAACACGGAGATTCTTTCACTCCTGGGCGCAAACTTCAACCTGACACCATGGGTACTTGTGATTCCTGCTGTTACACTTACACTGATTGCCCTGCGCGTCCATACCCTCCTCACTCTCTTCATCAGTTCCATGCTCGGACTCGCGGGAATTTTCATCTTTCAGCCAGGAATTGTCGACCACCTCGGCATCACAGGCTTCAGTTCCGGCATATCCGCCACGCTCGCGCTTCTCTGGAACGAAACCACTTTCAGCACCGGACACGAGCTTTTCGATTCTCTCGTCACTACTTCCGGCATTCTCGGGATGATGTCCACGATAGCCCTTGTGCTCAGCGCAATGCTCTTCGGCTCTGCCATGATCGGCACCGGTATGCTTTCGACTATCACTCACACGATAACACGCCACATACGCCGTCGCTTTCCACTTGTGACCGCGACTGCTGCAAGCGGACTGTTCCTCAACAGCTGCACTGCCGACCAGTATCTCTCCATCATCATCGGCGGCAACATGTTCCGGAACGCCTACCGTCGTTGCGGGCTCGAGCCAAGGCTTCTCAGCCGCACTCTCGAAGATTCCGTTTCAGTTACTTCAGTCCTTATTCCCTGGAACTCCTGCGGCGTAACGCAGTCTGCCGTCCTCGGCGTATCCACACTCGTCTATTTTCCCTTCTGTGTGTTCAACTATCTGTCACCGCTCATAACCGTTGCCATTTCCCTGTTCGGTTTCAAAATCAG
>JAGBDG010000270.1 GCA_017937625.1 Muribaculaceae bacterium
AAGAATTTATAGAAACTGTCCGCTCTTGGGGGCGGATTCGGCCGCCCCCGCCGCTCAGGCATCCCCCTCCGAGGAGAGAGAAATAACTTCTATATTGCGGTTTACATACTAAATCTGTGCGTTTCTATTTGGATTCTTCACTTCACGGCAAAAATCTTTTATTCTTTTTATTCTGATTTCATTCGGCGGTGGGAGTGAAGACGTAGGCGCCGAGGTCGGTGGGGAAGGCGCGGGACATGCCGTAGGCGTCGGTGGCGGCTTCGGGGAGCGTGAGCGATGGGTCGGCGGCGCCGATTGCCGGCGATTCCGGCTTGAGGCGATAGTCGAAGAAATAGTCGTTGCGGACGGTGTAGAACAGCGGATCCTCGCCCCAGATGCAGTTGATGAAGTTGTCGTCGTCGGAACCTGTGCTCTTGAGGAGGCAGCTGCGGAGGTAGATTGACGTGCCGGTGAGGTCGCCGTGGCTTACTTCGCCGCCATAGCCGTGGATGATGCTGTTGGTGATTTCGGCGGCGGTGTAGGGTAGACCGGACGTGTCGTCGAGTCCGGTCTTGGGGTCGGAGCTGACATGGGCGAAGGAGAGCGCGGGACCGGATACAGCCGCGAAGAGATAGTTGTTGGCAAAAGTGCAGTGGTTGAAGACGTGCTTGCCGCCCTGAAGGTAGACGAGACCTCCCGCTGCTTCGGCAAACTCGCATCCGACAGCCCTGATGTTGGAATGATATGCCTCGAGGACGAGGTCTCCGCTGTTGCGCAGACGGCTGTTGAGGAGCGTGAGCTGTGGCGTGCGGGTGTAGTCGGCGTTCGGGTCGCCTTCGATTGCCACACCCTGCACGGTGTTCTTTATCGTGGTGTTCTCGAGGACGTTGCCCTTGGAGGTGTATGTGAAGAATGCTCCCGTCCACTGGCGCGACATTATGTCGAAGGATACGTCGGTGATGACGTCGCCTGTGCGGTCACCCGCAAGGACGACAGGCTCGTTGACCGTGCCCTTGCAGACGAGGGTGCCGCGTACGATGAGCGACGCCTTGTCGTGGAAGCAGAAACGTGTGCCTGGAAGTGCCGTGAGAGTTACGCCGGGAGCTACGACGAGAGAGTCGGCGATGCGGTAGGGGAGAGTACTGTCGAAAGTGGCGTCGGCGGTGAGAGTCTTGCCGTCGATACGGATTGCGTTCTGCCCCTGTGCCTTTAGGACGACGGAGCGCGTGACCGTGTTGGTGGTGAAGTCAATGCTCGCCTCGAAGTCGGTGAGGGGTGAGGCTCCTTCGGGCAGCGTTGCCTCGACGAAGACGTATATCGAGTCCTTTCCGCGGATATCCACCCCGGCGAAATCGCTGCCGGTGATGCCGTCGACGTTAAGACGGAAATATTCGGCATCGGCGCCGGACAGACGGATGTCGCTTATCGAAAGTTGCTTGGAGTGAGGATTGTGTACGGTGAAACGGCTGGTCGGCGTGACGTCCTGTGTGAAGACTACTCCGAGGTCGAGGGTATCGGTAGAGAATACGGGCTGGTCGGCTGGGGCTGTGGTGAATCCGTCCTCGATACACGAGAGACACAGAAAACACAGCGAGAGGATGTAGATAATCTTTTTCATCTCTATATTAACGTAGGGGTGGCGCGATTATTACATCTGAGCTGTATATAAGAAAGGCACCGCAAAAGCCGTAGCTCTCACGATGCCTTTAAATTACTGACGAAATCAGCGGATGATGACTTTGCGGGCGACGGTACCCCGTTTCTCTATGTAGATGCCGGGAGCTGCCTTGCCGGTTACTTCTGCGCCGCGGAGGTCGTAGAGACGCCTGGGCGCGTTTGCGTCGACAGCGATATTGTCCACACCGGTTGTGCCTGTGGGTATGGCGAACTGCATCTTGCCGCTGAGGTTCGCGCCGTAGATAGCGCCTTTTTCTCCTTCTACTGGTGTCCAGTCGTCGGCAGCGAGAACGAGCGAGTTGTCGTCGAAGGTGACGATGTGTGATGTCGCGTCATATTTGCCACCCGATGCCATTTCTTTAGCCTTTTCTTCGGTTTTTCCATGGTCGACGAGGTAGAAATAGTAGCTCTGTACGATTATGGCGCCGGCACCGATGTTGACGCCGAGGTCAACGGGCTGCACTGTCACGTAATCGGGATCCGTAAGGTCGAAGTAGACATATTGCGGCAGTGCGTCCCATGCATCTTCGTCTATGTTGGGGTTGTTTGCCTTATAGAGGTCGACGAGGCGGTAGACGGCGGGATTCTCCTTGTTCTGCTGAATCTCTGCTTTCATATCGGAAGGTATTGTCTCGAAGACACTCTCGAGTATGTCGCAGGTCACGTCGGTCTGACCGAGCGATGTCCATTTGTCTTTCTCTTCGTCGACAACTGATACGAACTTGGTTGCCATCTCGCATGCCACGTCGCCCACGAAGCTGACTGCATAGATCATATACGCCTTGTTAGCTTCCATTTCCGGGAGAGTGAATTCGTTCTCTCCTCCGGGTATGGTCACTACGCCTTCGCCGTTGCTAAGAACTGCGTTTATCTTGTCCTGAGTCTGTGTGCCCGGAAAAACAGCGACTCTGACGCTCTCTGCCGATTCAGTTACCTTGACTGTGCCTTTTGCGGGAGAGCCGGCGCCATAGCGCTGATCGAAGACCAGTTCGGGCGTGAAGTCGGGAAATCCGTCAATCTGGATAGTAGCGTCGGTAAGGGCGCAGAGGTCGCCCAGACCGTCGAATGTGTAGCCCAGATAGATGTAGAAACGTCCCAGAGGCTCGATGTAGTAGTTGTAGGCATCGAAGGTTGCCGCCATTTCCTCATCCATGGCAATCTCGCGGAATGCCGTGCCTGCATCGAGAACCTGCATCGGAAATTCTTCGTAGCAGTTGTAGCCCGTCGCCTGCGGGAATACATGGACGGCGCCGGTGCTCTTGTCGTAGTCGACCACTATGTTGACATCATTGTAGACGCCGTTGAGTCGGTACTGGCAGATGTTGGCGTCGCCGGTGTCCTCGCGGTAGTCGAGTTTCACGCCTTCATGAGAGCCCGAATAGTCGGCTCCCGTCCCGAAATCGATGAGACCGGTGTCGATTGTGTAAGTACATGTCCCTGCCGGAGCCCAGTCTGTCCATGTGCCTGAGGCTTCTTTCGTGTCTGGAGCTTTCAGCGCGTGCTTGGCTGGTGTGGCAAGGCGCGTGGGCGCTGATATTTCGGAGAGTGAGCATGTGCGCTGGACCGGCGTGAGTGCCGATGCTGCCGCTGTGCAGGCTGCAAGAGTGAGGAATGTGTAGAGTTTCTTCATAGAAAAAATGAGATTTAATCCAATTTTTGTTTGGATATTTGTTATTTTAAAATGGATAGACGTGGCAAAATTAGACAATATTTCCATATTGACAAACATTTTGTCAAGAAGAATGGTCGAAAGCAAGATGAAAAGTGCACTTTCGCTGAAATGGTGAATAAATTGGATAAAAAGGTGACGGACAAGGCGAGATGTTGCCGTTTGGGAAAAAAATAGTAAATTTGCAGTTTGATAAAACCAATCAACCCTACAGCATACACAATGGCTGATATAAAAATCGCGGGAGTCATGCGCGCAGGCGCATTTTCCCCGAACCATATAGGCAATGACACTGCCATCTTTAATCTTGTGGCTGAGCAACTGCGCAAACGCGGCTGTGAGGTGCGGATTTACAGCGAGGAGCAGCTCATAGCGGGAGCTGTCGACAACGATGTTGTCCTCAACATGTGCCGTGAGCGACGTTCGATAGAAGTACTGCAGGAAATGGAAGACAAGGGCGCGCTGGTCATCAACTCTGGCTACGGCATCGAGAACTGCACGCGCGAGCGCATGACCCGTCTCTTGCTTGGCTCCGGCATACCTTACCCCGACAGTCTCATAGTCAACACTGACGAAGCCGTGCGCGACAGGCTCCGCAGAGGCAACTTCGAGCGCTGCTGGATAAAACGCGGCGAGTCGCACGCCATGCACCGCGAGGACGTGAGCTATGCGCGTCACGCCGAGGAAGCACAGGAGATTCTGCAGGAATTTTTCCTGCGCGGAATCAAGCGCGCCGTCATCAACCGCCATCTTGAGGGCGACCTTATAAAGTTCTACGGCGTCGCCGGCTCCAACTTCTTCTACTGGTTCTATCCCTTCGAACAAAATCACAGCAAGTACGGCGACGAGCAGATCAACGGCAAGCCCCATCACGACAAATTCGACGCCGAGAAGCTCAAGGCAATGTGCCAGAAGGCTTCGGAGGTGCTTGGCGTCGTCATCTATGGCGGTGACTGCATAGTCTCTCCCGAGGGCTCGATAAATATCATTGACTTCAACGACTGGCCAAGCTTCGCCCCCTGCCGTCAGGACGCCGCGCCACATATCGCGCGCTATGTTATCAACGCTATAAAGGAACACAAAAAACGCTGAGATGGGAAAGTACCGTAAATCGACCGTAATGCCCGATGACCACGGACGTTTCCACTGGTTCCCGAAAATGCTGGCGACGTCTTTCGGCGCAGGATTCCTGCCCGTGGCTCCCGGCACATGGGGCGCCCTGGTGGCGATAGTTCTTTGGCTTCCTTTATATATATGGGCGTCGCCCGTCGTCGCCGTGTCGGTCACCGCCGCTGCCGTGGTAATATACGGTATCGCCGGAACATGGGCGAGCGGAGTCGCTGAAAAATACTGGGGCGAAGACCCCGTAGTGGCATGCGCCGACGAGACCGTCGGTCAGTGGCTGTCGCTTCTGCCGGTCATAGGCGGCATCTGCCCCTGGTGGGAGATACTTCTGTCGCTTGCCCTCTTCAGGTTCTTCGATATCTTCAAGCCCCTGGGCATCCGCGCCGTGGAGAAGATACCCGGCGGAGCCGGCATGATGGCTGACGATGTCCTCGCTGGTATCTATTCGGCTGTCATCCTTTTGATAATCAACATGAAATTCTATTATGTCTGAACTCGTAATGCAAGGCGAAGAATCATCAGGCAAGATGAAGCGCATCGGCAAGAAGATGCTGAAAAGCGATTCACTCTTCTACGTTTACCTGCGCTCGATAGTGACGTCGCAGGCCGCGGGCTGGACCGACATGGGCATCGGCTTCATACTGTTCGCGTGGGCGGGACTGACGCCCCTCTGGGCAACAGCGGCGGGCGCCTTCTGCGGCGGAGTGCTCAACTGCATCCTCAACTACAGCTTTACCTTCCACGCCGACGGCTGCGACTGGCGCGCCGTGATGATGAAATACACCATGGTGTGGGTAGGCAGCATGCTGCTCAACTCCTTCGGCACCGAGGCTGTCTATCATCTCATGTGCTCGTGGCAGTGGCTCGAGGACATAGGATTCCGCCCTGACGGATACTATGCCGCCGCACGTTTGTTCACGTCGCTGATGGTGTCATGGTTCTGGAACTTCGCACTCCAGAGATATTTCGTATACCGCAAACTTGGAATCGACCGTTATCTCGCCTCCGCTCTCGGTGCGCTGGGAATAGGCAAACACAATAACAGCAAAGAAAAATGAATGTAAAGGAAAGCGCCAAGACTGCACGCAACGGACTGCAGCAGGGCATATATTTCGTGATCAATCCTTTCGTGCGCCTGCTCATACGCATGGGCGTGACACCTAATATGGTTACAACCATCGGCATGCTTGGCAATGTGGCGGCTGCCGCCGTGTTCGTCTATGCCGGAATACTGGTGCAGAAATCAGGCGGCGCGCCCGACTATGGTCTGGTCACCCTCGCCGGTGCTCTGATTATAGGTTTCTCGCTGTTCGACATGCTCGACGGTCAGGTGGCGCGTCTTGGCGGCATGGTGTCGACTTTCGGCGCCATGTACGACTCGGTTCTCGACCGCTACTGCGAGATGGCTACTCTCGGCGGCATCTGCTTCTATCTCATAGGCTGCGACAACATGACCGGCGCAATCATTACCTTCGTAGCGATGGTGGGTTCCATTATGGTAAGCTACGTCCGCGCCCGCGCCGAAGGTCTCGGCATAGAGTGCAAGATAGGCTTCATGCAGCGTCCCGAGCGCGTGGTCGTTACGGCGGTCGCAGCTCTCGCTGCCGGCATAACGGGTCTGAACCTTCCCGCAGGCTCGACTTTCGACCCCAACATCATCCTGACGGTGGCGATGCTGATTATTGCCATCTTCGCAAACCTTACGGCATTTGCGCGCATCTCGCACAGTCATAAGGAACTGATAAAGGCAGGCAAGGAATGAGAAAGGGTTTCCCCGCTCTTGCAGATACATTGAAGTGCGCTGCCGCTCTCGCGCTGTGGCTTGTGGTGACGGTGCTGTTTGTCGGCTTCCGTCCCGAGCACATTGTGCTTGCCGTGCTGATTTTCGGACTGTTCTTCGTGAGCGCTCCGAGCCGCCGGCTTGTCATGGCTCTGCTGCCTTTCATAATCTTCGGCATATCGTACGACTGGATGAACATAGTGCCCAACTACAAGGTCAATCCTGTCGACGTCGCCGGACTCTACGGTCTGGAGAAATCGCTCTTCGGAATCGCCGGCGCCGACGGAACCCTGACGCCCAACGAGTTCTTCGCGCTGCACAACTGCAGGGCTATGGACTTTCTGGCGGGGCTGTTCTACCTCTGCTGGGTGCCTCTGCCGATATTCTACGGTCTGTGGCTCTACTTCACGCGCAAGACCGAGGGCTATCTGCATTTCGCCATGGTGTTCCTTCTTGTGAATCTCTTAGGCTTCGCCATCTATTACATACATCCCGCCGCACCGCCATGGTATGTAGCCTCGCACGGTCTGACGGCAATCGAAGGCACTCCCGGCGAGGTCGCCGGTCTGGGGCGCTTCGACGCGATGACGGGTCTCGGAATCTTCGACGCTCTCTACGCCCGCAACGCCAATGTGTTTGCCGCCATGCCCTCGCTCCACTCGGCTTATACTTTCGTGGCGTTTATCTACGCCTTCCGCTGCCGCTCGTCGGTGGCATGGAAGATTGTCCTCGGCGTGGTGACTGTCGGAATATGGTTTACGGCTGTCTATACATCGCATCATTATATACTTGACGTGCTTGCCGGCATAGCCACGGCGCTCGTCGGAACGGCGCTTTTCGAATTGGTACTGATGAAAAACGGCGGCTTCGCGCGCTTTGTGTCGCGCTACGCCGGATATGTCGCCGTGCCGGTTAAAAACGAATGACAATGGAAACAACAGAAAATAAGGAAAACGAGGTTCGCCCCGACGTCCTGGATTATGATGATATCAGGCAGATGATACCGGCTTTGGACGGTCATCCGAAAATCGTGAAATGGCTTCTGCACGTGCTTAAGGTCGACAAGGTGAACCGGTGGCACGGCGCCGTCTGCGACACCCCGGGTCCGGAATTCGTCAAGCGTCTGCTTTTCGAACAGCTCGATGTCAAGCTGCGTGTCGACGGTCAGGACGTGCTCGACAATCTTCCCGAAGGTGCCTTCATCACCGTTAGCAACCATCCCTTCGGCGCTCTCGACGGCATTATCCTCATCTATCTTATTACCCGCCACCGTCCGCGCTTCCGCGTGATGGTCAACATGATACTGAACCACATATCGGCGATGCGCCCGAACTTCATAGCCGTCGACCAGTCGGCGTCGAGCGACCCCGCCAAGCGCGCCGTGTCCGTAGCCGGTATCCGCAAGGCTCTGGGCATGCTGCGCGACGGCGACCCCGTAGGTTTCTTCCCCGCGGGCGCCATGAGCAAGACCACGCTCCACGACGGGCTTCAGGACCGTGAGTGGCAACTGTCGATACTCACCATCATCCAGCGTGCCAAGGTGCCCGTGATACCTGTATATTTCCACGGCAGCAACAGCCATTGGTTCAATTTCCTCGGTCACGCATGCTGGCAGGCGCGCTCGCTGTGTCTTCCCTCGGAGGTCGACCGCAAGCGCCACAGCACTGTCCATGTGAGCGTGGGCAAGCCCATAACTGTAGCTGAGCAGTCGGAGCACAACGGCAGCCCGGAGGAACTCGGAGCATATCTGCGTGCCAGGACATACGAACTCAGAAATCTCAAGTAAGATGAAGGAAAAGGACAAAAGCTCATATCAGGCTTCGCTCAAGTCGCTCGACACGGAGGAAAACATCGACCTTGCTTTCTACCGTCCCATAGGCTACGCATGGGCGTGTCTCGCCCGTCGCCTGGGCATCACGCCGAACACCATAACCATAGCTTCCGTCTTTCTGGGAGTAGGCGCGGGTATCGCGTTCTATTACAACAACCTCTGGATCAATGTCCTGGGTATGTTTCTGCTTGTATGGGCGAATTCCTTCGACAGTGCCGACGGTCAGCTCGCCCGCATGTCGCAGCAGTACTCTCGTCTGGGAAGAATACTCGACGGCATGACCGGCGACATCTGGTTCTTTACCATATACCTGTGTATTTGTCTTCGCGAGAATGTCACATCCGAGTTCTTCATGGCACATCCGTGGGCTATATGGACCCTTGCTGCCGTCACCGGCATGTTCCACGTCAAGCAGGCTGCTATGGCTGACTATTACCGTCAGTTCCACCTCTACTTTCTGCGCGGAGAGGAAGGCAGTGAGCTCGACAGTGTGACGGCGCTGAGAGCCAAATATAAGGAAATGAGCTGGAAAAAACAGCCTTTCGCCAAGACTGTGCTCCTGTTTTATCTGAACTATACCAAAAATCAGGAAAAATTCACTCCGGCGATGCAGCAGCTGCGCCGAGCCCTCGCCAAGGCATATCCCGACGGCAGGATTCCGCAGGCTTTCCGCGACGAGTTCCGCAAAGGCAGTCTGCCGCTTATGAAATATACGAACATACTCTCGTTCAACTGGCGCTGCATCGTGCTTTTCTGCTCGATGTTCGCCCGTATGCCATGGCTCTATTTCGTCTTCGAGCTTGTGGTGCTGAACGTGATACTCATATATATGATGCACCGTCATGAGAAGCTTTGCCGCGAGATGACGGTATGGATAGAAAGGCATAAGGAATGACTCCTGTCAAAGGCATAATATTCGACTTTGGCGGAACCATCGACAACTGTGGCGACCACTGGGCTGTGGTCATCCGCGAGGCTTATGCCTCGCTTCCTGTCGAGGAACTGCCCCTCGAGCTGTTCTGCAAGGGCTATGTGTTTGCCGAGCGCGAGCTTGCGCGGGTGCGCCACATATTGCCGGAACATGATTTCCGCGTGATGATGGAAATAAAGGCACGGCTGGAGCTTGAGGAACTTGTCAGGCTCGGAGCCCCTATAAAACAAGGAGACATACCCGCTTTCGCGGCTCAGATAGCCGGTTATACCGACCGGCATGCCCGCGAGTGCGTAGAGAAGGCGCGTCCTGCGCTCGACTATCTCGCATCGAAATATCCCATGGTCCTCGTGAGCAATTTCTACGGAAATATAGAATCGGTGCTCGTCGAGTACGACCTCAGGAAGTATTTTCCCACGGTGATCGAAAGTGCCGTCGTGGGCGTCCGCAAGCCCGATCCCGCCATATTCATGCTCGGAGTCGACGCTCTCGGGCTGAGGCCGGAGGAAGTGCTCGTCGTAGGCGACAGCATAAGCAAGGACATCGTCCCGGCTCGCTCGCTCGGCTGCGAGACGGCGTGGATTGAGGGACGCCCGTGGTTCTATGAGGAGGCAAAGACGGCTCCCGGAAGGCGAATCGTTGAACTTTCGGAACTGGAACAGCTATATTAATATTTGATAACTTAAAAAGAAGTAAGCCCTTGGTAAATTAACACAATTATACTAATAGGGTATAAAATTATACTTGATTAACAAAACTTCACGTAATTTGTATTAGCAGAATTTTTAGAATATAAAAACAATTACTACTTTTGGGGCGTGAATGCGTCTGAATGACCTTCATCAAGGGTTTTCCAGCGGGAAACCATAACCAAGAAATGAAAAAACAAATAATAATCAATCGTTTAAATCAATTAAAATGAGCGAATGTAAAGTAAAGCCGGCTACAGGCAAGCTCGGCGTTATGGTAGTGGGCCTTGGTGCTGTTTCTACCACATTTATGACCGGTGTTCTCATGACACGCAAAGGTCTTGCCAAGCCCGTCGGTTCAATGACCCAGTACGACAAGATGCGTGTCGGCGAGGGTGCTGATAAGAAATATCTCCACTACAAAGACATCGTTCCTATCGCGGACCTTAATGACATCGTCTTCGGCGCATGGGACGTATATCCTGCAAACGCATTCGAGTCCGCAATGCACGCTGAGGTTCTCAAGGAAAAAGATATCCTTCCCGTAAAGGACGAACTTGAGAAAATCAAACCTCTCCGCGCTGCTTTCGACCACAACTACGCAAAGCGTCTCGACGGCGACAATGTAAAACAGGGCACTCGCTGGGAGCTCGTTGAGCAGCTTCGCGAGGATATCCGCAAATTCAAGGCTGAGAACAACTGCGACCGTATCGTCGTTCTGTGGGCAGCTTCTACAGAAGTTTATGTACCCGTAGACGAAAAGGTACACTACCACCTCGCCGACCTCGAGGCTGCAATGAAGGCTGACGACAAGGAACACATCGCTCCTTCGATGTGCTACGCTTACGCAGCTCTCACCGAAGGCGCTCCCTTCATCATGGGCGCTCCTAACACAACCGTCGATTTCCCCGCCATGTGGGAACTCGCCGACAAGACCAAGATGCCTATCGCCGGCAAGGACTTCAAGACAGGTCAGACACTCGTAAAATCGGGCTTCGCTCCTATCATCGGCACTCGTTGCCTCGGTCTGAACGGATGGTTCTCGACCAATATCCTCGGCAACCGCGACGGTCTCGTGCTCGACGAACCCGCAAACTTCCGCACTAAGGAAGTATCGAAGCTGTCTACCCTCGAGTCTATCCTCGTTCCGGAAGACCAGCCCGACCTCTACGGCGTCAACTGCGGCGGCGAAGGCAACGATCACAACGGCTACTACCATAAAGTACGTATCAACTATTATCCCCCGCGCAACGACAACAAGGAAGGCTGGGATAACATCGATATCTTCGGCTGGATGGGCTACCCGATGCAGATCAAGATCAACTTCCTCTGCCGCGACTCTATCCTCGCCGCTCCTCTGTGCCTCGACCTCGTTCTCCTGAGCGACCTCGCCGCACGTGCGGGACGCTACGGAATCCAGCGCTTCTTGAGCTTCTTCCTCAAGAGCCCGATGCACGACTACACCAAGCACGAAGTGCCTGTAAACCACCTCTTCCAGCAGTATGTAATGCTGAAGAACGCTATCCGCGAAATGGGTGGCTACAAGGCTGACGAAATGATTGACTAATCGCACCGACTCATAACCTTATATGACCGCTCCCGGGATTCCTCCCGCGAGCGGTCTTTTTATGCCTGTGTATGTATGCGTAGTTAAAAATCCTTAATCGTGGTTGTCGCATTCAAAAATTGACCATAATTTTGCTGCTCGATAACAGTGCGCGGCGATGCGTCGACGCAGGAGCACGCGCAGATACTGATTTTTAATATGAAAACACAGACTATTACAAGACATGCGGCAGCAGGAGCGAGATTCTTCGCTGCAGCGCTTGCTGCGGCAGGTATAAGCACAGCCGCTTTTGCAGAAGGCTATCAGATCAACTCGCTGTCGGCAAAACAGATAGGCATGGGTCATACCGGCATAGCGATGAAGCTCGGCGCCGAAAGCATGTTCTTCAATCCCGCAGGACTCGCATATATGGACAAGACCATGGACCTGTCGGCTTCGCTCTCGGGTATCATGGCTACCTGCACCGCAAAGGAAAACGGTGTCAAATATACTACGGACAACAATGTGGCGACTCCCTTGGGTGTTCATGCCGCATTCTCCATCTACGACAACCTCAAGGCGGGCGTGTCGTTCTACACTCCTTATGGCTCGTCGATCAACTGGACCGACAACTGGCCCGGGTCCGTGCTCAACCAGAACGTGAACCTTAAAGTGTTCACACTGCAGCCTACCGTGTCATGGGCTATTACTCCGAAACTGTCGATAGGTGCCGGCGCGATGATTTCGTGGGGCAACGTTGACCTCAACAAGGCGCTCGTGACTCCCTCCACGACCGACAAGGCAATAGCCGCGTTGAAAATGCTCGGGCAGCTTCCTGCCGAGACTCCCGCGTTCGGAAACACCTCGCCTGCCTCGGTCAACCTCAAGGGCAGCGCGAGCGTTGCCGTCGGGCTTAACGCCGGCGTGATGTACAACATCAGCAGGCAGTGGACCGCCGGCGTGTCGTTCCGCACCGAGATGAAGATGAAAGTAAAGGCTGGCGACGCCCATGTGCGCTATGCCAACGCCGTTGCCGAGCAGCTTCTCGGAAGCAGTCTCGACCTCATCAACGAGGCTAACTTCAAGGCTCAGATGCCTTGCCCGTGGGTGCTCGGCTTAGGCGTGTCGTACAAGCCCGTTGACCGTCTGACCCTCGCTCTCGACGCGCGTCTGACCGGCTGGAAGACATACAAGCGCCTCGACATCGAATTCCTTGCCGAACAGCTCGCACCGTACAACCAGAACATCGTCAAGAAATACCGCAACGCATGGTGCTGGTCGCTTGGAGCCCAGTATGCCCTGACAAACCGTTTCGACGCCCGTCTCGGTCTGATGATCGACACGACTCCCGTCAATAAGGACTACTACAACCCCGAGACTCCCGGTATGACAAAGATCGAGCCTACCGTCGGCATATCTTTCCGCCCCATTCCCGGGCTGTCGATTGACGTGGCTCTGATGTACATAGCCGGTCTTGGTGAGAAAGGCGCCACTTGCGAGTACAGCGACCTTCTCGGCGCGACAATGATACAGCAGCTCACAGCCGCCGGGGTGCCGCAGCAGACAATAGAACAGCTCGGTTTCAGCCCCACGGGACGCTTCACAGCCGACTACAGCCTCCATGCTTTCACGCCCTCGATAGGCTTCAGCTACTCGTTCTGATACAAGTCTCTGCAACGTCGCAAAAAGCGAATAATGACCCGCAAAATTTGCGTGTTATTATCCGCTTTTGTATCTTTGCGTCAAATATTATAAACCATGAATAAGTACAACTTTGACAACGTAATAGACCGCCACGGCACTTCTGCCATAAAAATCGAGCATCTCGACATGGTGTTCGGGCGTCATGACCTCACTCCTTTGTGGATTGCCGACCTTGATTTCGCCGTATGTCCGCAAATCACCGAAGCACTCTCGCAGCGCCTGCGCCACCCCGTATGGGGATATTCCGACGCACGCGACAGCTACTGGCAGTCGATAATCGACTGGCAGCGCCGTCGCCATGGTTTCGGCATCTGCCGCGAGGAGCTTTCGTTCATCCCCGGCGTTGTCAAGGGCATAGCATACGCCGTCAACTATTTTACACGCGAGGGCGACGGCATCGTCATACAGACCCCCGTCTATCATCCTTTCCGCATTGTCGCCGAAGGCAACAAGCGCCGTGTCGTCGAGAATCCGCTGAAAGTAGTGGACGGCAGATACTGCATGGACCTCGAAGGACTTGAGGAAGTAGTGCGCCGCGAGAAACCGCGGATGATGATACTCTGCAACCCCCACAACCCCATCGGCATACAATGGGATGCCGATACGCTGCGCCGTGTGGCAAGTATCGCGCGAGAGAACAATATGGTTGTTGTCAGCGACGAAATCCACGGCGACCTCATGCTCGACGGCAGAAAGCACATACCTTTCCTGAGCGTCAGCGATGACGCGCGCGCCGTGGGCGTGATGCTCGGCGCTCCGTCGAAGACCTTCAACATCCCCGGTCTCGTAAGCTCATGGATGGTCGTGAAGAACCCGGAGATGCGCAAGGAATTCTATGGCTGGCTCGAGGCTAACGAATTCAACTCGCCGGTGCTGATTTCGACAATCGGAGCTGAGGCGGCATATACCAAGGGCGAGCAGTGGCTCGACGAGATGCTCGAGTACGTCAGCGCCAACATAGACTTTGTGGAAAAATATTGCAACGAGCATATCCCCGGCGTGAAGATGATTCGCCCCGATGCTTCGTTCCTGGTCTGGCTCGACTTCCGCGAGCTGCACATGTGCCAGCACGACATCATGGAGCTCCTTCTCGACAAGGCTCACCTCGCGCTTAACGACGGCGCCATGTTCGGCAAGCAGGGCGAGGGATTCGCACGTCTCAATATCGGCGCACCACGGTGTGTCATCGCAAATGCCCTCGAGAGCCTGAGAGCGGCTGTCGAGTGTACATGCAAAAACGTCAGGAACTGATGGACTACCGCATATTTCCGCCCGACGGCATCCTTGAGACGACAGTAGCACTGCCGATGAGCAAGAGCATAGCCGTCAGGGATATCGTGCTTTCATATCTCGCCGGCGACGTGACGGCGGCATCTGCTGTCGAGAATGTGTGCGAGGACACGAAGGTGCTCTACGGTATACTCGATGCGGGTCTGCCTCACGACGGTGCGCGCGTCGATGTAGGCGCCGCAGGTACGTCTATGCGTTTCCTCACTGCCGTCATCGCGGCGAGCGAGGGCACGCACTGTCTGCTTACGGGCACCGAGCGCATGTGCCGCCGCCCGATAGGCGCGCTGGTGGATGCCTTGCGCTCGCTCGGCGCCGATATCGTGTATCGTGGTGAGGAAGGCTTCCCTCCTCTTGAAATACACGGCAAGAAGCTGCGCGGTGGAGCGACGGACATCGAGACGGGCGTCAGCTCGCAGTTCATTTCCGCACTCATGCTTGCCGCTTCGCTTATGGCTGAGCCTCTGACGCTGAATTTCCGAGGCAATCTGCAGTCGCTGCCGTATATCAGCATGACTGCGGCGATGATGCGCCACTATGGCGTCGATGCCGAGGTCGACCGCGACAAGACCGTTGTACCCGCCGGACACTACCGCAAGTCGGAACCGATTGCCGAGCCCGACTGGAGCGCGGCTGCTTTCTGGTACGAGATTGCGGCGCTGACGGCAGGGTGGGTGACTCTCACCGGGCTTAATGAAAAATCGCTCCAGGGCGACCGTGCTGCAGCCGGTCTGTTCGAGCGTCTCGGCGTGCTCACTGAGTTTACCGACGAGGGTGCTGAGCTTTCTGCTACCCCTGACCTGTGGAACTCGCTCGACGCTGACATGTCGGACATGCCCGATGCCGTACCGGCGCTCGTGGTGACGTCTGTTCTTGCCGGCATACGTCTGAAACTGACGGGTGTCGCCGTCCTCCGCGAGAAAGAATGCGACCGCTTGCAGGCGCTCGTCGACGAGCTGCGTAAAGTGGGCGCTGTTCTGACTATAGAAAACTACGGCGACACGCTCGTATGGGACGGCAGCCGTGTGCCCGTGACAGAGCTGCCCGTGTTCGACACATACGGCGACCACCGCATGGCAATGGCGCTCGCGCCGGTGTCGGTGTTCATCCCCGGCATAGTGGTGCGCGACGCGGAGGTCGTCGCGAACTCGTATCCCGATTTCTGGCAGGACTTTTCGGCGGCAGGTTTCATGCTCTCCGACCCCTCTGCGGAGATTAAGGAGGTAGAGCAGTGAAGGTGTCGCTGATAATTCTTGCGGTTCTGCTTGTGACCGGCGCTGTGCTGTGGCTTCACGAGAAGCGGTGGCGCAGGCTGCATGCCGGTGAGAACGAGCCGGAGGAAGAAGCGCCCGCCGAGCAATGCTGCGGCATGCACATCACCTGCGAGAAGGACTCGCTGCTCGCAGGCGTGTCGAAAGAAATAGAATACTACGATGACGAGGAACTTGACCGTTTCGCCGGGCGCGGCGCCGACTCTTACGCCGACGACGAGATCGAGCAGTTCCGTGACGTCCTTCTTACAATGCGCCCCGACGACATAGCCGGATGGGCGCGCAGCGTGCAGCTCCGCGGCATTACGCTGCCGCAGCCGGTGCGCGACGAACTTATAATGATAGTTGCCGAGGCTCGCGCGGCACGTACAGCACAGCATGTCTGAATATCTCCAATACGATTTTTTTCGCTACGCTCTCGCAGGTGTGATACTCATCAGCGTGTGCGCCGCGGTCATTGGTACATACATCATCACCCGCCGCTATGTGGCGATAAGCGGCGGAATCACGCACGCCTGTTTCGGTGGGCTCGGCTTAGGGTATTTCCTTGGCATAAATCCCGTTGTCATGGCGGGTGTGTTTGCCGTAGGCTCGTCGGTGGGTGTGGAATGGATGTCGCGCCGTTTCCGCCTGCGCGAGGATTCGGCAATTGCGATGATATGGGGCGTCGGCATGGCGCTGGGTGTCCTTTTCGTCTTTCTCACTCCGGGCTACGTCCCAGAGCTCAACGCTTTTCTTTTCGGCAACATTCTTACGGTGTCGGCGTCCGACCTCCTCTGGCTGGCGGCGTTCACGGTCGTTATGCTCGTTTTCGTGGCGTGGCAGTGGCGGAATATCGTGGCTGTCTCGTTCGACCGCGATTATGCAGAGGTAAGCGGGCTGCCCGTGAAATTCGTCACCTACGCTATGACGGTGCTCGTTGCCGTCGATATTGTGCTGAGCATACGTCTCGCGGGCATAATGATGATAATATCCATGCTGTCGCTGCCGATAATAACTGCGGAAATTTTCTCGCATAAATACATGCGTGTACTGCTTCTCGCAGTCGTTTTTGCTCTTTTCTCGTCGGTAGGCGGACTGTTCCTGTCGACGGTGATAGACGTGCCGTGCTCGGCGCTGATAGTCCTCCTGATGGCGGCACTTTTCTGCGTGTGCCGCCTCGCGAAGGCTCTTTCCGGGCGTAAATTACCAAAAAACAACTCCTGAATGCCTTCAATTTGCAGAATAATCCGTATATTTGCAAGCTGAATTTAAACCCTGAAATTAAATCATTAACAATTAAACAATAAACCTACATGCAAAGCAAAGGAAAATTGGGAAGCATCGTTGCCGGTGTGATTGCTATTTTCTTGGTACTGGTATGTCTGTTCTACCTCTCGTTTACTTATATCTCGAATAAGTACGAGAGTCAGGCGGCCAACTACGCACTGATAGAATCCGGCGACAACGACGACGCAGCCTACAATCAGGCCTACAAACACTACATGGACTCGCTCGGCGAGGAAAAGGTGTACATGGGCTACTACACACTCAATGATGTACGCAAATGGGGCGTCGGTCTCGGACTTGACCTCAAGGGCGGTATGAACGTTATTCTTCAGGTCGACATGCCTGACATGCTCCGCTCCATGAAGTCGGGCGCTACCGACTCTACTTTCGAGGCAGCTCTCGCAGGCGCAAACAAGATGGTGGCAACACACCAGAGCGACGACTTCGTAAGCAGCTTCATCGACCTCTACCGTCAGGCTAAGCCTCAGGCTGACTTCTCCGTTATATTCCAGGATGTGGTCAGCTCGGGCATGAACGACGATGCTGTCCGCGCTACACTCAAGAGCCAGGTTAAGGACCGCGTCGACAACTCTGCCACCAATGTGCTTCGCAACCGTATCGACCAGTTCGGCGTCGTTTCGCCCAACATTCAGGTTCTTCAGGGTAAGGATGGTCAGATTCTTCTCGAGCTTCCGGGCGTAAAGGATCATGAACGCGTACGCGACCTCCTCCAGCGTTCGGCAAACCTTGAGTTCTACGAGACATACCGTGCCGAAGAACTCTCCGGCTCGTTCAACGCTCTCATCAACCGTCTCGCCAACGACACAACCGTCAGCGCCGCTCCGCTGCTCGCGCTTCTGCAGGCTGGCGCAGGCTACGGCGCTACTGTCGGCTACGCTCCAGACGCCAAGGCTATGGCTGCTATCGACGAGATTCTCGCCACTCCGCAGGCTAAGAGCCTTCTTCCTTCCGACCTCCGTCTCCGCTGGTCCGTCAAGCCGACAGTTCGTGTCGACGACAACGGCAAGGAACACAACCTCGGCTACGCTCTCTATTCCCTCCGCGCCAACGGCGGCAAGCCCGCTCTCGACGGCAAGGCTGTGAGCGACGCGTCTTCGAACTACGATCCTCTCCGAGGCAACGAAGTTTCCATGCGCATGAACGCCGAAGGCGCCCGCAACTGGGCTCGCGTTACCGGTCAGAACGTAGGCAAGCAGGTGGCTATCGTCCTCGACGACAAGGTTTACTCAGCTCCTAACGTGAACGATAAGATCGAAGGCGGACAGTCGTCCATTACCGGCGACTTCTCCATCGAGGAAGCACGCGACCTCGCGAACGTCCTCAAGTCCGGCAAGATGGACGCCAAGGTGCATATCATCTCCGATATGGTCGTAGGTCCCTCGCTCGGCAAGCAGGCTATCGAGGCAGGCTTCATCTCCTTCGTTGTGGCACTCGTGCTCCTCATGGTTTTCATGATGTGCTTCTACGGAGTCATCCCCGGTCTTATCGCCAATGTATGCCTCCTCTGCAACCTCTTCTTCACCATCGGTATTCTCGCGTCCTTCCAGGCAGTGCTCACCATGAGCGGTATCGCCGGTATCGTGCTGTCGCTCGGTATGGCGGTCGATGCCAACGTGCTTATCTTCGAGCGTACCAAGGAAGAGCTCCGCGCCGGCAAGAATGTGCGTAACGCCCTCGCCGACGGCTACAGCAACGCATTCTCCGCTATCTTCGACTCCAACCTCACTTCGGTCATCACCGGTGTGATCCTCCTTCTCTTCGGTACCGGTCCTATCAAGGGCTTCGCCACAACCCTCATCATCGGTCTTGTCTGCTCATTCTTCACAGCTGTATATCTGAGCCGTCTGTTCTTCCTCTGGTTCGCCAAGAGCTCGAGCTTCGGCAAGCTTACATTCTCGACAGGTCTGTCGAAGAAGATGTTTGTCAACGCCAACGTCAACTTCCTCGGTCAGCGCAAGATCAGCTTCTCCGTCGTGCTCGTGCTCGTTGCAATCGTCGTCATCTCGCTCTTCGCCCGCGGTCTCAACCAGGGTATCGACTTCTCCGGCGGTCGCAACTACATCGTCAAGTTCGAGCGTCCTGTCGACACCGTTGAGCTCCAACAGGTTCTCTCGCAGCAGTTCCCCGGCGCCTCGACATCGGTCATCACCATCGAAAGCTCGAACCAGGTGCGCGTGTCGACCAACTACAAGATCAACGACGAGCAGGCAGACACCGAGCGCGAGATCACAGGCAAGCTCTATGACGCTCTCAAACCTTACCTCCGCGACGGCATGACAGCTGCCGAGTTCTCCACCACCGACGCGTCGCAGGGTATCGTCAGCTCGCAGAAGGTAGGTCCTTCTGTTGCCGACGATATGCGTACCGACGCATACATCGCCGTGACAATCGCCCTAATCGCGATGTTCCTCTACATCCTTCTGCGTTTCCGCAACGTCGCCTTCTCTATCGGCGCCCTTGCCGCAGTAGCGTTCACGGCATTCTTCATCATCGGTTTCTACTCGCTGTTCTATGGCGTACTGCCCTTCGCAATGGAAGTCGACCAGACGTTCATAGCGGCGATTCTGACGGTCATCGGTTATCAGATCAACGATACCGTGGTTGTCTTCGACCGTGTCCGTGAGAATATCGCCCTCTATCCCAAGCAGGATTTCTTCACGACAGTCAACAAGTCGATCAACTCGACCCTGAGCCGTACAATCATGACATCGCTCTCGACCCTCCTCGTGCTCCTCTGCATCTTCATCCTGGGCGGTGACTCCATCCGCAGCTTCACCTTCGCTATGATTGCCGGTGTTATCGTAGGTACATGCGCCACCATCTATGTGGCTTGCCCCGTAGCCTACATCGCTGACTCCCGTCGCAAAGTAGCAGCAAGCAAAAAAGCATAAGCTCATTAGATAAGCCATAAGCAACGCCTCCGGAGCAACTCCTCCGGAGGCGTTTTTTCGTATAACAGAGAAAATAAATAGAAATACAACCTGAAATAGTGAACTCCTTATTTGCTCATTTAAAATGATCTCGCTATCTTTACTTTATTCAATCGTGTGCAAATGCACAATAAAAATCAATAGAAATTGTATGTAATAAGGGCTACGAACGCTATTACATTCAATCAGCCTTAGAGATGGGAACAGAAGAAAAAATTCGTCAAGAATTGGCTTCGTTGCGCAATATAGATGACTCATTTAAGAAAATAGTAATTGTTGGCACACATCAGCCACTCTATAAAAATGAGAATGGGTTCACGATAATCACGATAATGAGTGTTTATGAGTTCCTTCTAAATGGAAACTCATTGGAACTCTGACAAACAATCTCTTTGTTAAAAAGAAATATTGTTGGCATTTTTGGACATTTGCATATTTTACCATAAATTTACGCCCGAAAGCACATTATCTCTTATAATTATTTCGTCAGAAATATGGTTATAACAATAGCAGTAGTAATCACTAGTCAGTATTTAAAATCTTTTCAAGTAGAAGCCGTAACGACCTTTAGAAAAACCTTGTCTTCAGGATTGCAGGATTATAATACACCGTTGGTTGAAGAGCTATCGGTTGGGTTTACTTGCGTCACTCATGAATATAGTAAATTCTTTATACCCAAGCGGCCGAAGTATTATGCTGACAAGACAGTAAAAATCAGAGGGTCAGTGACGCCGGAGATCAAGCTTTATAAGTGTCTTGATTTTGAATATGTTCAGGATTTCGAGTCGTATCAGGCTGCTGCCGATAGTGCCGAATGTCTGAAATTATTGTCGCTGACGTTTATAGACACTGTCAGAAACATGAAATACCCCGGGGCGTTAAAGAAATTTGATAAAGAGGACTTTTGCCGAAAGATCGAAAGTATCTGCATCGATAACGGCTTCATCTCTCCCGCAGACCTTGAGACCCCAATATCATAACCCTCCTGTCGGTACAACCGTCCAAGAAAGGTGAATCGTATCTTTTAGACGATGAATTCGGTGATATAAACAGTGAAAACCGACAATTGCTTCGGAAGAATTGCGGGCAAGAGACAGCGGGCAGCAGAGAAATACGGATATTAACTTTTTGTTAAGTCCGGATTCACGGTTAAGTTTGAACAATACGTTAGCCGCGAATTGGATTTTTTTGCCGAACTTTGCAGCAGTTTATTTGTCGTAATAACATAAACACACGGAAAAATGCAGCAAAACATCGAATATAAGGGACTTTCCGATGCGGAAGTGCGGAAAAGCCGCGAGGAGCATGGAGTCAACATTCTCACTCCGGCAAAGAAAGATCCCGTCTGGAAGGTTTTCCTCCGCAAGTTCACCGACCCGTTGATAATAATCCTGATAGTCGCCGGCATTCTGTCGGTCGGCATATCCTTCTATGAATATTACGGTCTGGACGAGGGCGCAGGAGTCTTCTTCGAGCCTGTCGGCATATTCATCGCCATCCTGCTCGCAACGCTTCTCTCCTTCTACTTCGAGCAGAAGGCAGAGCGCGAGTTCGCCATACTCAATCAGGTCAACGACGACGAGCTCGTTCAGGTGATACGCAACGGCAACGTCTGCCAGGTGCCCAAGAAAGATATTGTAGTGGGCGACATCGTCGTGCTCAACACAGGCAACGAGGTGCCAGCCGACGGCGAGCTGCTTGAGGCTGTCAGCCTTAACATCGACGAGTCCACTCTAACGGGCGAGCCCATCTGCCACAAGACCACCGACCCCGCCGAATTCAACAAGGAAGACACATATCCGTCCAACCATGTCATGCGCGGAACGAAAGTAATGGAAGGTCACGGCGTGATGCGCGTCACGGCTGTCGGCGACGCCACCGAGAACGGCAAGGTGTTCACCGCCGCCCAGATAGACAGCAGCGTCAAGACTCCGCTCAACGAGCAGCTCGAGCGCCTCGGCAAACTCATCTCGCGCGTCGCTTATACCGTGGCTATACTCGTCGTCGCCGGCAGGATAGGAATGTATCTGTTCACGCAGCCATTCGACCTCGTTCCTTTCCTGACATATATGCTCCAGACGGTCATGATAGCCGTGGCGCTTATCGTTGTCTCCGTCCCCGAGGGTCTGCCCATGGCTGTCACTCTGTCGCTTGCCTACTCCATGCGCTCCATGCTCAAGACCAACAACCTCGTGCGCAAGCTCCACGCCTGCGAGACGATGGGAGCCACTACCGTGATATGCACCGACAAGACCGGCACGCTCACTCAGAACCGTATGC
>JAGBDG010000271.1 GCA_017937625.1 Muribaculaceae bacterium
ACACGGCTCAGCTCCATCTTGCTCAGTGCCTCCACAAGACCGGTGCCGGCGATGAGAATCTTGCGCTTGGAGCCGTTGTTGCCCGTGAAGGCGCGGCTGCAGAGGTCTATGACGCTGTCCTCGGTGAGAGCCTGCAGCTGCAGCTCCATGCTGCGCGGCGTCTGGTGCCAGATGCCGCCCGTGAGGTAGAGGTATTCCTTCTTGCGGCTGTCGAAGATTTTCGTGCGGCAGCCGAAGATGAAGCTCTTCTCCATGCCCAGGCGCATGTCGATGATGGCTGCTTCCTCCTGGTCGCTGAAATCCCAGCCTATCTCCTTGTCGGCGATTTTGGCGAAAGTGCTCTGTTCCACCTGCATTTTGAAGATCTGGCAGTTGTTGCTCTCCTTCTCCGGAATCGCCGAGAACTGGGCGGTCTGCACGTCGAGCTCCGATGCCGCGCGGCCCATGCGCACCACGCGCGTGCCTTTCTCGATGTCCTGGAGGTCAGGACCCTCGGTCTTGTTGTCGAACGGCAGGTTGACTGGCGCGAGATTGACGGCGCCCGACTCGGTCTTGCCCGTGCAGTAGAACACCAGGGGCTCGCCGGCGGCGTTGGTCACGTCCGGCATGAGCACGGTCTCCGATTCGTCGATGATGTTGGGGTCGTCGAGGTAGAAGTTGAATGTGAACAGGTCCGGCGAGTACTTGCTGCCCTTGCCGGCTGCGCGGCGTAGCTTGACAGCCGTCTCCGTCGGCTTTGTGTCGACAGAGTAGTATTCTACGGTCATCGAGCCGGCATGGCGGCTGCCCGCGCAGCGCGACAGCTGGTCGAGCGGAGTCGACATGGGGCGGATTTTGACGATGCGCTCGTCGATGGAGTTGCGCAGGAGACCTGCCGATTTTTCATTGATGCCCTCTACGGTAACGGGCTGTCCTGAAATGTGATTTGCCATAATAATTTAGATTGAAACAGTTGATAATAAGATTATTTGAAAATTTCATCGTCCCAGAAGTCCCTGCCGTTGCCGCGGAGGAACGACAGGCTTCCTACCGGCACGCCCTCGCTTTCCGTGCCTTGTGGAGCGGGCTTTTCTTCCGCCTCGTCCTCGGCGTCTTTTTCGGGCAGGAGGTCGCGCAGCACTTCCTCGCGGTCGGCGCCACCGGCAATTGCCGCAAGAGCGTGCGCTGTCTCGGGGTTTTCGCTGATAGCCTTCAGCAAGGCTTGTTCCTCGCTCTCGTCGACGTAGGGCGGAGGGGTTGGCTCTGTTTTTTCGTTTTGCATGTGTTTTTGAAATTAAGTGGATAATTCTCGTTGCCCACTGGCGGGCTGACGTTGCAAAATTACTCGCGCCCTCATCCCCGCCGCCCTCCCTTTTTCCGCTTTCGGAAATTGACACAATTGATATAGATTGACAAAGATTTGTTTACTTGTTTGAAATTGAATAAATTTGCGATGGCAATACTCTTGAAGAACTCATTAATATGTCAGAAGATATCAACGAGATAATAATATATCAGCCTAATGAAACCCTGAAACTTGATGTAAGGGTAGAGGATGATACTGTGTGGCTTACACAGGCTCAGATGGTGGAATTATTCCAGACTACGAAACAAAATATTAGTCTTCATACTAATAACATTTTCAAAGAAGGCGAATTGGATGAATATTCAGTTGTCAAGGAATACTTGACAACTGCGTCTGACGGTAAGAATTATCGAACTAAATATTACAATCTTGATGTTATCATATCTGTAGGATATAGAGTCAAGTCTCTAAGGGGTACTCAGTTCCGTCAGTGGGCAAACAAGGTGTTAAAAGAGTTTCTTCTTCGCGGTTATGCTATAAATCAACGTCTTTTGCAGTTAGAAAACCATATAGACAGACGCTTATCAGAACAAGATAAACGATTTGCAGAGCAAGACATTCATCTTAAACAACTTGACGAAAAGGTCGATTTTTTTGTCAGGACTGCATTGCCTCCTAAGGAGGGCATTTTCTTCGACGGTCAGATTTTCGATGCGTATGCTTTCATTGCCAAACTAATCAGAAAGGCTAAAAAACGGATAGTTGTTATCGACAGTTATGTTGATGATTCTGTGCTTGTGCAACTCTCTAAGCGTAATCCGGGTGTGACTGTGGATATCTACGACGGCAGGATTTCCGCTCAGCTCCGTCAGGATGTCGAGCGGCACAACCGGCAATATCCGGGCGTCACCTTACACGATTACAACAAGGCTCACGACCGGTTTCTGATAATCGACGATGAGGTCTATCATATCGGGCACTCGCTCAAAGACCTCGGCAAGAAGCTGTTTGCCTTCTCCAGAATGGAGGTCATGACCGGAACCGAGCTTGTTTTGCTGCTCTGATAAATCAGCCATGGAGGGTAAAAGGCTCCCTCGCCGCAGTCGCGGACGGCGATAGCCAAGGCGCTCCGTGATGTCCGCAAGGACATCGATTTACTCCTAACCGCGTACGCCGCAGGCGTGCGTGGCATACGCAGTAGGCATAACTGGTCACAAATTGTGACCGGTTCAATGGTCTTAAACACTCGTCAGTTTATTGCCTCCGGCAAAAATCGGTGTGTGACGTCATACCCCGAAAACGCCCTGCGGGCTTTATTTCGGGGCTGAGAGCGGCTTTGCCGCCTTTACTCCCTCCGGGAGAGCGTCGCGAATCATGGGTGCCTCATCAGCGTTTCCTCATAATGTGGCAGGGGAGCCCGGGACGGGCGGGTTCTCTATAACCGGGGTGCGAAGCCCCCGGAC
>JAGBDG010000272.1 GCA_017937625.1 Muribaculaceae bacterium
GCGCACACCCTCCATGGTTACCCCAACCGCAACTCCCGAGAGGTCGCCCACACTGTGGCTCACAAGCATTTCCGAAGGGTTGGTGACCTCGCGAAGTCCCCGCTGCTGCATCTCGTAGATTCCCATTTCTGACGTATTGCCGAAACGGTTCTTGACGGCGCGTAGAAGACGGTAGAGATACTGCCTGTCGCCCTCGAACTGAAGGACGGCGTCGACGATGTGCTCGAGCACCTTGGGACCGGCGAGAGTGCCTTCCTTGTTGATATGTCCGATAAGCAGCACCGGCACGCCGCTTTCCTTGGCGAAGCGGAGCAACGCGGCTGCACATTCGCGTACTTGCCCGACACTGCCGGCTGACGAGTCGAGCGTCTCGGTGGCTATGGTCTGTATAGAATCGACGACCACAATCTCAGGCTCGACAGCCTCGATGTGGTTGAAAATATTCTCAAGCGAAGTCTCGCAGACGATGAAAAGGTTGTCGCTGCCGCGCCCGATGCGGTCCGCGCGGAGCTTGAGCTGCGTCGCGCTTTCCTCACCGGAGACGTAGAGTATGCGGCGCGATCGTATGGAAAGAAGATTCTGAAGGACAAGAGTCGACTTGCCGATACCGGGCTCGCCGCCCAGCAGAACTATCGAGCCTTTGACAAGACCACCTCCGAGCACACGGTTGAGCTCCTTGCTCGGCATGACAATGCGCGGTTCGTCTACAGCCTCGATGTCGTTGACAGTTTTCGGCACGGACCGGGTGCGGGACGACAGAGGGACGGCAGCAGAAGCGGTCGCCGGTCCCACCTTTTCCTCAACCATGGTGTTCCATTCGCCGCAAGACGGGCATTTGCCCACCCACTTGGGCGAATCGGCGCCGCAGGATGTGCAGAACCACATAGTTTTCATCTTAGTCTTTGCCATGGCTGTATAAATTAAATGTTAGAAGAGACGGCTGCGGAACTGCGAGAGCGCGATTGCAGTGGCGATGCCTACATTGAGACTTTCCACAGCCTCAGCGTCGGGCGGGAAAGTGGGGATGAGCAGGCGTCTGTTCGTAAGCGCGGCGACCTCCGGCGATATGCCGTTGCCCTCGTTGCCCATGACGAGCAGTCCGCCGCGACTAAGCGGCGAGGTATAGATATTCTCTCCGTCGAGAAAGGTTCCGTACACCGGTGTGCCAGCAGGAAGCGAGACAATGTACTCCGCGAGATCGCAGTATGCCACGCTGACGCGCGCAGTAGCACCCATAGCTGCCTGTATTGCCTTAGGAGAAAACGCGTCGGCTGTTCCGACAGACGCCACTACCTTGTGGACGCCCATCCAGTCGCAGCAGCGGAGAATGGTTCCGAGGTTCCCTGGATCCTGAACGCGGTCGAGGGCAACCGTGAGATTCTGCGCAACCGAAACAGGGTCGGCGGGAAAGACATCGGCGGGATGCTCAAAAAAAGCAATGACCGGAGGCACTGTCGTGAGGCGGGTAATCTGACGCAGGAGCGAGCGCGACGCCTCGACGACCTCCGTGCCGGCAGGTATATCGTCGCCATGCTCGGCAAGCCACTCGGGCAACGCATAGAGCGTGCGGCAACGGAACGCGCCCAACAGCTCGCCCACGCACTTGGCGCCCTCGGCTACGAAAAGCCCTGTGCGCCGACGACCTTTTGGTAGGTCGAGCGACGCGTAATCGGCGAGCATCTTCTTTGTCAGGACGGGTTCCATCGTTTATCAGAATTCATATCCGGCGTCACGGACGAGAACCTTGTCTTCCGCCCATGTCGAGCCTATGGTGGTGAGCAGGTCGCCGACAATGGCGCCGTTGATGCCTACCTTCATGGCGCGTAGCTGAACCTCGCGCGGAAGACGGGCTCGTCCGCCGGCAAAACGCAGCGTTACAGCCGGATGGGCGAAGCGGAAGATGGCGACGGTGATCAGTATTTCCTCGTCGGAAATCGGCGGTGTGTCCTGCAGGGGCGTCCCCTTGATAGGACTGAGTATGTTTATCGGTATGGACACCGGCTCTATCTCGCGGAGCTTAAGAGCAAGTTCGGCACGCTGGCGGCGTGTCTCGCCCATGCCTATGATACCGCCCGAGCATACCTCGAAGCCTATTTCCTTCGCCGTCATTATCGTACGGATTTTATCGTCCATCGTATGTGTGGTACACAGACTTGCGAAATACGACGGCGCCGTCTCGAGGTTGCAATGATAACGGTGCGTGCCGGAATCATACAGTTTCTGCAGTTCTTCTCGACCAAGCAGCCCGAGCGAAGCGCAGGTTGAGATTCTGCCTTCCCTGAAAATTTCGTCGAGCATACCGCACATGGCGTCAATGGTCTTGCCTCGTGTGGTGCGTCCGCTTGCCACGAGGGAGAAACGCATGATGCCGTGGTCTGCGTTGTAACGTGCGGAAGCAAGAGCCTCGTCGTGAGCCACAATATCGTAGGAGTCGCAGCCTGTTGAGAAGTGCGCCGACTGGGCGCACCACTTGCAGTTTTCGGGACACTTCCCCGAACGGGCGTTGATGATCGTGCAGCTGTCGAAGCGGCGCGGAGCATAACGTGCCGTTATCTTTTCTGCCGCGTCGAGCAGTGCCTCCTTGCCATCCTCCGTGTCGATGTCGGCAAGGGCGTAGATTTCGGCGGCATCGAGCTGCGCACCACCGAGAACCTTGTCGAGAGCCTTCCTTACAATTTCTGTCTCCGACATGGCTACATCACGTTAAGAACCTGTTCCTTGATCTGTTCGAGAAGGTCTTTCATCTTTACGACGATAGCCTGCATATCGGCATGATTGCTCTTGGAGCCGAGGGTGTTTATCTCACGCCCCATCTCCTGGGCTATGAAGCCGAGCTTCTTGCCTTGTCCGGGCTTGGGCAGCGACATGGTCTCGCGGAAATATGCGAGGTGCTTGCCAAGGCGCTGTTTCTCCTCGTTGACGTCGAGTTTCTCGATGTAGAAAATCATCTCCTGCTCGAGGCGGCTCTTGTCCAGCTCCACGTTGGGAATCTTGGCTATGCCCTCCTCGAGGCGCAGGCGTATGCGGGCGACACGTTCTTTTTCGAAAGGTTCTATCTGGCAGAGAAGGTCGGCGATGGCGTCGATTCTCTTGCCGAAGAAGCCCTCCAGCTCGAGACCTTCGGCACGGCGGTGACTCATCAGAGCCTCGGAAGCCTCCGTGACGGCGCGGAGAAGAACGGCGCGTTCTTCCTCGTCGACGGTCTCAGTGTTCTCGGTGCGTATGGTGTCGGGGAAGCGCAGCAGAATGCCGTACCAGTCCTGCGGCTCAGGGATACACAGCGCCTCGGACGCCTCGCATATCTGCTTCTTGTAGGCTTGCATGGTCTCGACGTTCAATGTGGAAGCAGGAGCCGCTGCAACACCGGCAACGCTTTCACAGCTTATCATTACGTCGACTTTTCCGCGCTCAAGAAGGCGTCCTATGATATTGCGCACATCAAGCTCGCATTCGCGGAAAACAAACGGGATACGGACGTTCATATCAAGCTGTTTCGAGTTCAGCGACTTGATTTCAACGATTATCCTTCGTGTTTTGGATTCGAGGCATGCCTTACCGAATCCGGTCATCGACATCAGCATAAATAATCTCTTTTAAGTTAAAAGCCCCTCAGAGGGCTTAGAGACGGCAAATTTACAAAATATATGTGGCATCGTGTCTATTTCACTTAAAAAATTCATAACTTTGCCAAAAAGAAAAAGCCATGGCAGTAATACTCAACATAGAAACCTCGGGGTCGGTATGCTCAGCCGCGCTTACCGCCGAGGGCACAGTGATTGCACACCGCGAGGACTTCGAGGGGCGCAACCACGCCACACTTCTCAGCGGCTTCATCAAGCACTGCCTCGACCACGCCGCCGAGCACGAGATAAAGCTCGACGCCGTAGCCGTCAGCATGGGACCGGGCAGCTACACAGGTCTGCGCATAGGACTTAGCGAGGCGAAGGGACTCGCATACGCCCTCAATATTCCTTTGATAGGAGTCAACACCCTCGAGCTGCTCGCGACTCGCGTGATGTTCTCCTCCGACGAAATAAGCCCCGAC